>WLSJ01000007.1 GCA_009705865.1 Actinomycetota bacterium
CAGGTGGAATGGTGATGTGCGACAGGCCCATCATTGAAGTGTGCCCAGTTGAGTGGGGGCGCATGGCTAATCGCAGTGTGCTGCAATGGGACAAAGATGATTGTGCTGCTGCAGGGTTAGTGAAGTTCGATCTATTGGGTCTCGGTATGTTGTCGGCACTGTCGAATGCTGTGTCGCTTATTTCAGAACATCGCGGGTATGAACTTGACCTTGCAACTATTCCGCAAGAAGACGATGTGTATTCCATGTTGTGTCGTGCAGACACGGTGGGGGTATTTCAAGTCGAGTCGCGCGCACAAATGTCAACATTGCCACGGTTGAAGCCGCGTCGCTTCTATGACTTGGTGGTAGAAATTGCACTCATTCGCCCTGGGCCAATTCAAGGCGGGTCAGTGCATCCGTATATTCGCAGGCGCAATGGTCTCGAGCCCATTACGTATTTGCATCCACTGTTAGAAAATTCTCTTGGCAAGACATTGGGTGTGCCGTTGTTTCAAGAACAACTGATGCAAATGGCAATTGATGTTGCTGGCTTTACTGCAAGCGAAGCTGATCAATTGCGCCAAGCAATGGGGTCTAAACGGTCGCAGGCACGTATGGAACGGTTGAAGGTGCGGCTGTATCAGGGCATGGCAGAACGTGGCATTACCGATGCAATCGCTGATGAGATTTTCTTGAAGATGGCAGCGTTTGCAAACTATGGCTTTCCCGAAAGTCACTCGGTGAGCTTTGCGTATCTCGTGTATTCATCGTCATATATCAAGTTGCATGAACCAGCTGTGTTTTGTGCTGCGCTATTGAATGCACAACCAATGGGTTTTTGGTCGCCACACACATTGGTGCGTGATGCGCGACGTCATGGTGTTGTGGTGCGTACTCCGGATATCAATGCATCGGGTCATGAAGCAACGCTTGAAGTATGCAGTGAATCAGAAACTGGCTTAGCGGTTCGTCTCGGTGTTGGTTCTGTGCGCGGCATTGGGTCAGAACTTGCCCGTGACATCGCATCGCATCGGCCATACACGTCAATTGAAGAGCTGGTTGCACGTGTGCCTGCTTTGTCGCGCAAACAAGTAGAGGCTTTAGCAACGGCTGGTGCATTCACTGACAGTTTCGGTGATGATCGCAGGCACGCACTGTGGGAAGCAGGTGCGCATGGGCATGGTGATGTTGCTCACTTGCACGGAATCATGGGGTTGAATTCACGGCCCACATTGCCTGGCATGGAACCAGTAGAAGAAGCCATTGCAGATTTATGGGCCACGGGTATTTCACCTGATGGGCACCCCACCATTTTTCTGCGTGAACAACTTGCAGCAAAGGGAGTGGTTACTGCAGATGGGCTACCAGCTGTGCCACACAAAGACAGAGTGTTGGTGGCGGGCATTGTCACGCATCGTCAACGCCCCATGAGCGCGCGGGGTGCCACGTTCATCAGTTTGGAAGACGAGACAGGTCTCATCAACGTTGTGTGTTCAAAAGGTTGTTGGGCGCGGTATCGAAGTGTTGCACGTGATGCATCAGCATTGTTGGTGCGAGGCAGGGTGGAATCAGCAACAGGCGTTATCAATATCGTGGCTGAACAGTTGTTGCCGTTGTTTGCGCCGGCCACTATCCCTAGTCGCGATTTTCGCTAGGAGAACTATTCGTTCGGAGTTTCGCCAAGACCATCATTGAACATGCGGTATGTCTCGTAGATGTCTTTGCACTTCTGACACATCGGCACTTGCTTTGGGTCACGAGACGGCACCCACACATGACCACACAACGCTTCGATAGGTGTTCCGTTGATGCGTGCTTCCAAAACTTTTGCTGTGGCATTTTCGCCAGGTTCGGTTTTCACAATATGGGCAACAATCGGCTCGCCGGTCTCGGGCACCATCTCTGTTTCGGGGCGCGACTCGACGGGGCGAGTTTTGAGTGGAGTTGCCATGTCCAACAGTCAATCAGGTGAACGAGGCGCCGTACACTTCTTTCATGCATACGTGCAAGATTCGGAGCTGCTGACAACGCATGGCCATCTTTGTTGATGAGAGCAGATGGTGGTTCAAGGACCGTCAGTGGTGCCACATGGTGAGCAACCATTCGTTTGACGAACTGCACCTGTTTGCTGTGACGCTTGAAATTCCGCCACGAGCATTTCACGGCGACCATTACGACCTTCCGGCTCATATTCGAGAAATTGCAATTGACCTCGGCGCACAAGTGGTGACCAGCAGAGAACTGGTGACACATTTAGTGAGTTCTGGTTTGCGCATGTCTGCAGCACAACGACGTCAGTACAAACTTGCAGCCGACGTTGACCACGGGTCTGGCGAACCCACAATGGATCGTGGGCAATAGAGGCCACCTCGTCCGACTACAACCCAGTCGAGGATGTAGAGCCCAGCGCTTGCGACAACAGAAGTGAATTGATGTAACAGTTCAATGTCTGACGGATTAATCGGTGATGACGTACGTACGGATACAAGAACGAGGGAATGCGCGTCTGGAAATTGTGAACATTGACCAACGATGCTGTGAATAGAGAGATGGGTTAGGGGAGTGTCGCGAACAAGACCAATGCCACGTCGCTGATTATCTGTGATGAGTGCAAGCGTGTGGTCGTGAAGAGGGTGTTCCAGTGCAAGACATGCAATACCTAATGCTTCGACAAGCGTGTCAATCGAATCAATGTAGGGACGTGGAATGTCGACAAGCGATGCGTTGAACATGGGGCTCCTGTAGATAGATGAATCACAGGGGAAGATGTGAGCGGGACGTTATTGGGTGGGTGCGTCGCTACAAAAACACAGCAATGAAGAACACGGACGCTGCCATGCCAACAAGGGGTGCAGCCCATGTAATCCAGGGGGCCGTGCGAGTCCAGCGAGGTTCAAGCATGGCGTATCCGACAGCGGCTCCCATGAGTGCGCCGCCAAGATGGCCTCCCACTGAAATCCCAGGAATGGTGAACGTAATGAGAAGGTTCAAAACAAGAGTCGCGCCAATGCCTGTTTTCATCGGGTTAACACCACGTTGTTGAAGGCCCACTGCGGCTGCAGCCATGAGTCCAAACACGGCACCGGATGCACCGCCTGTCAATGCATTCGGGCTCAGTAAGAGTGCACCAACAGCTCCACCCAACATTGCTGCGAAATAGAGCAATATAAAACGACCACGATCAAGAGCTGGTTCGAGAAGCTGACCAAGTTGCCATAGCAAAAACATGTTCATGCCGACATGAAGTATTCCGTAATGCAAAAATCCTGAAGAGATCAGTCGATACCACTCACCGTTATCGATGAAATATTGCGACAGCGCCATATTGAGTTCTCTGTTGTTAATGGCTCCGATGGAAGTCAAGACAGTTGTACCTGTTGTGACCCATAAATACAGGCACACATTGATTGCAATGATTGCTCGGGTGATCAATAACGGTTGAGAAGCATTCCAGAAACGAATTCGCTCACGAGCGGGCGGTCGTGCACTCTTGATGCAGTCAACACAATGCGAACCTACATCTACCTGTGTCAAACATTGGTTACACGCAGGTCGACCACAGCGTGTGCAATGTCTTCCCGTTGCTGTGGTCGGGTGTTTCGTGCAGTATTCAAGAATTGGCGGTGGAAATGACATCAGCGCGGAGGTGCTTCAGCAAGGTCACGATTAGCGAGGTACCAATCCACTGTTGCCTTCAAGCCATCACGAAAATCCATCGACCCTTTCCACCCCAACAGAGTCTCAGCCCGCGTTGCATCAATGCGGCGACGTGGTTGACCGTCTGGCTTTGTTGCGTCCCATTGCAATGTTCCGGTGTAGCCGGTGACAGACGCGATTGTCTCTGCGGTGTCTCGAATTGTGATTTCCCGATCTGATCCGAGATTTATAGGTTCAGTGCCTTCATGTGATTGCGCTGCGAGAACAATGGCTTCAGCCGCATCTTCGACGTATAAGTACTCGCGGCTTGCTGCACCTGTTCCCCAGACATCAATGTGATCAGCGCCGCGTTCTTTTGCTTCGATACATTTTTTAATCAGTGCAGGGATGACATGAGATACAGATTCATGAAACTTGTCGCCAGGTCCGTACAGGTTGGTTGGGATGAGGTAGGCAAATTTTTGTCCGTATTGTGCGGCGTTCACTTGCGCATGAATCAGGTGTGCTTTTTTTGCAATGCCGTATGGAGCGTTTGTTTCTTCTGGGTATCCATCCCACAACGATTCTTCTTTGAAAGGCACTGGTGTGAACTTGGGGTATGAGCACACGGTGCCAAGCAGAACTGTTTTTTCAGTGCCTGCTGCTCGCGTTGCTTCGATGATGTGAGTGCCCATCATGAGGTTGTCTAAGTACAGCGGCGCTGGCGCGACTTGGTTGTATCCGATTCCACCAACGCGGGCAGCCAGGTGAATGACATGGGTGGGTGAGTATTTGGCCAACATGGCATCAGCCGCACCCGGAATGGTGAGGTCGTACTGGTCATGGGTGGGAGCTGCCACACGGGCCCCAAGAGCTGAAAGGCGACCCACAACAACACGTCCGAGAAAGCCATTGCCCCCCGTGACCACCACACTGCGATTCGACCAAAATTCCGACATGGATGCCATAGTACGACTGGAACGGTCAGAATGAAGGGGTGCGTATCGCCTACACCCTCGAACAATGCTGGCATCGCGTCCCGGGAGGCACCGGAATCGCTGCAATTGAGGTGGCAAGAGAGCTGGCAAAGACCCCTGAACTCACCTTGATCGGGGTGGCAGGACGCCATCGTCATCTGCCAACGAAGGGTTTTGAGCCTCCGATTGCGGTCAGTTCGTTACCTATCGGCCGACCATTTTTGTATCGCTCATGGTTGCGATTGGGGTGGCCGAAAGTGGAATCTGTTGTTGACAATGCGGACCTCGTGCATTCCACCACCATTATTCCGCCAGCGACGTCGTTGCCATTGGTGGTCACCATTCATGACCTTGCGTTTTTGCATCATCCAGAGTTTTTCACGCCGCGCGGAAACAAGGTCTTTCGACGCAGTCTCGACATTGTTCGTGAAAAAGCTGCAATGGTGTTGTGTTCATCGCAAGCAACCTTTGATGATTGTGTTGCTGCCGGAATTGGTGCAGACCGACTACGGCATGTTCCGCTCGGTGTTACAACGCATGTCATTACAGATGCAGATCGTGCTCGTGTTCGAGCAACGTATGACCTGCCTGAACGGTTTGTTTTGTTTGTTGGCACTCTTGAGCCGCGTAAAAACTTGGCACGACTTATTGCGGCGCTCGACTCTCTTCGTGGCGCACCACCGCTAGTGGTAGTCGGGATGGAAGGATGGGGTGACCATTCACCATCTACTGCATACGACGTTCGTTTTACTGGGTTTGTCCCCGCGCATAATTTGCCTGCGTTGTATGAGGCCTGCACAGTGTTTGCATTCCCATCAATTTTGGAAGGCTACGGATTACCCGTCATTGAAGCCATGGCACATGGTGCAGCCGTAGTGACATCGCGCGGTACGTCCACTGAGGAAGTGGCGGGTGGGGCAGCAGTACTTATTGACCCACTGAGTGTCGAGTCAATTGCTGCCGGATTATCTGAGGCATTTGCAGATGTTGAACAATTACGCACGAAAAGTCTGGCGAGAGCATCTTCAGTGTCATGGGCTGATACTGCGACAGCCACAATGCGTGCGTATCAAGAAGTTCTTGGGCGGCGCTCATGATTACTCGTTATGCAGCTATGAATTTATTGTGGTGTGTGCCAGGAGTTGGCGGCAGCGAGGAATACCTATTGCGTCAACTTGATGGGCTCGCATTGATAACGCACAACTATCACATTGATGTTTTTGCACCACGTGGTTTTTCCGAACGACACCCGCGAATAGCCGCCGCATTTACTGTGTATGAGGCGCCAGGTGCTTGTACCAGCCGCGCCCAACGTATATTTCTTGAACACACATGGCTTGCATTGAGCACACGTAAGTACAACGTTGTACATCATGGCGGTGGATCTGTTCCGCGAGTTGGAAACAAACACACATTGCTAACAATTCACGATGTGCAATGGATTGATTATCCGCATTACGTAGCGCCAGTAAAATTGCGCTATCTAAAAAAGATGGTTCCGTCCTCTCTACGCCGTGCAGTCCGCATAGCTGTGCCGTCGCGTTTTGTTGCTGGCACACTGGTGCGCGCCTTCGGAATTGCGCCAGCCAAAATAAGTGTGGTGCGTCACGGACTTGAAGCCGAGTTTGATGGTGAAATCACATCCGAAGATGAACTGCGACGTCGTTTTGAACTGGGTGAGGGACCAGTACTTGTGTTTCCGGCGATTACTCACCCACACAAGAATCATTCATTTTTGCTAGAGATAATGGCTAACGGCGAAGGTCGATGGGGAAACCCAGACCTTCGACTTGTTTGTATCGGGTCGCAGGGATCAGCCCATGAATCGGTGCTCGCAGAAATTTCTGACCGAGGGTTAAGTAATCGAGTAGTGATGGCTGGTCGCGTATCGAATGCGGACCGTAACGGATTCTTGGCTTTAGCTGAGGCGATGGTATTTCCAAGTGAGTACGAAGGATTTGGTGCACCAGTCATTGAAGCGATGCGTTGTGGCACTCCTGTTGTATGTAGTGATCGCGGAAGTTTGCCTGACGTGGTGGGCGATGCCGGAATTGTGTGCCCACTGACAACAGATGCGTGGTCACGTGCACTTGAAGCTGTGCATGCGCGTCGTGATGAACTTATTGCAGCAGGTCATGATCGAGCTCGCGCATTCACTTCTGCAATTTCAGCCACTGAGCTCATTGAACAATATGACTTAGTAGTTGCAGCGGCTAAAGGTATTCGATGAGTCGCCCCATAGTTGTTCTGTGCCCACACTTTGCACCAGACACTGCTCCGACAGGCGACGTCATCACCAGAATTGTGCAGGAATTTGTAGCAGCGGGTCAGCGTGTTCATGTGGTGACATCGTTGCCATGGTACAAATCTCATGCAATTGACGCAGGGTGGACTGGCCGGTTAGCGCGGCGCGAGAAAACTGCATGGGGATCAATTACTCGTGTTCATCCATTCCCCGGAAAAAGTAAATCGAACTTGTTGCGCCGCGCGATCGGGTTCGGTGCGTTCAGTCTGATAGCTGGCATATTCACATTGTTTGCTGGTGGTATTCACCGCAGGCCTTCCGCGATTATTTCCATGTCGCCACCATTAACGCTTGGGCTAACTGGGTGGCTGGCAAGTCGTATCCGTCGGTGCCCTTCGGTTTTTAACATTCAAGATGTGTTTCCCGATGCCGCTATTGAGACCGGAGCAATTACGAATACACGAATCATTGCGATGTCGCGGTGGTTGGAGCGAGTGAGCTATCACCGTTCAGATGCAGTGGTTGTGCTGTCAGAGGATTTGCGCACAAATGTATGTGCCAAAATGTTGCCTCGGTATCAACACAAAGTTCATGTCATTACTAACTTTGTTGATAGTGATCGGATCACACCACAAGATCGAATGACTGCGTATCGACAAGAGTTGGGTATTGGTGCAGAACCTGTCGTTATGTACGCGGGCAATGTTGGGTATTCACAGTCGCTCACGATGATGTTGTTTGCTGCACAAAAGATGCCTGACGTTGTGTTCGTAATCAACGGTGACGGATCAGCGAGAACAGAACTTGAACATGATGCTGCTGGATTGCCGAACATGCGATTCTCTGGCTACCAACCAGCCGAGCGCGTGCCCGAAGTGTTGGCAACTGGCGATGTCCATGTGGTGCCATTGCGAGCTGGTCTTGGTGCTGTCAGCGTGCCGTCAAAGACGTACAGCATCCTGGCTGCGGCACGGCCAGTGGTGGCTGCAATTGACCCGGGTACCGAAGTGACGCGTATTTTGTCTGACAGCGGGGCGGGAGTGTGCGTGAACCCTGATGATCCCGAGGCCTTTGCCGACGCACTTCGTGCAATGGTGAATTCACCCAACATGGGCAAAGATGCGGGTTTGAAGGGTCGACAGTGGGTTGAATCTCATGTCTCGCCAGCACGTGTGGCACACGCATACCTCGATGTAATCGCCTCACTGGGCGTTCAGCAGGTAGCCTCAATCCTTCGTGGCTAGTGGTTCATCAGCAAAAAAGGTCGCCCGTCTCGCACAGAAGGGCAAAGGCAAGAAGGTGCGCTTTCAAGGCGGCACTCTTTTCCCGACCATCATGGCAATCATCGTCATTGTTGGCATGGGGCTCATTTCCTACGCACGTCAGGCGCCATCAGCCACTGACATTGCACCAACCACTGCAGATCGTTGGCACATTCCTTTCGGCATCTACCACTGCGATGAGTACCTGGTTGATCTCGCAATAGACAAGCAAAAGTCAGACTCTCCAGATCCAAACTTTCAGAAGTACGGCGTATTCAGTCGTGAAGATGGTGTTATCCGTTGGTACCCACAAGTTGCCGCAACTGGCAAGAAGGCCAAGTTGGGCTTGTACTTAGATACATACGGAATTCAGGTAACAACTAAGGGGATCACTTTCCCGACAGATCAGAACAAAGGCGTGTCATACGCAGTTGATAAAGATCAGTGCAAAGATGCTTCAGGAAAAATGGTTGATGCTCAGGTACAAGTAATTACTTGGCCGAAAGCTGGTCAGACCGCAAATTCAAAGCGCTACATCACTGATTTTTCGAATGTAAGAATTTTGAATGATGAAATGGCAATTGCCGTTGCATACGTCGCGCCAGGAACTCAAATCCCTCAGCCTGATTCAGCAGCGAAATTGTCTGACATTGTTGCTTCAGAATTTGGTGGAGCTACCACCACAACAGTTGCCACAAACGTGACAACTACAACCGGCGGCTGATGCACGCAGTTGTTCTTGTCGGGGGTTTCGGAACCCGGCTGAGACCACTAACGCTGACTACCCCCAAACCGCTGTTGCCAATTGCAAATGTGCGTCAATTGGAACACCTCATCGCCACTCTTGGTTCAGCCGGAGTGACTGAAGTTGTATTAGCAATCGGATTCAAGCCAGAACCGTTTTTTGAAGCGTTTCCGGACGGTATGTGTGCCGGAATTGCACTGCACTACGCAGTGGAACCAGAGCCTCTTGATACAGCTGGTGCAATTGCATTTGCTGCGCGTCATGCGGGCGTGTCAGACACGTTCGTTGTCATGAACGGTGACATTCTGTGTGATGTTGATCTGTCGTCACTTGTTGCATTTCATAAGGCACAAGGAGCGGAAGGAACATTGCACCTCACGCCTGTCAGTGACCCGTCTCAATATGGTGTCGTTGAAATTGACGATGGTGGCTGGGTGAAGCGGTTTGTTGAAAAACCTGCACCAGGTGAAACCACTAGCAATCTTGTCAATGCCGGAACCTACGTTTTAGAACCATCTGTGATTAGTCGAATTCCAGAAGGTCAACGTATGTCAATAGAGCGCGTGGTGTTTCCTGCCATGGTGGCTGACGGAACTCTTGCTGCGATGCCCACTGATGACTACTGGATTGACACCGGACTACCAAGCACATATCTGCGAGCAAATCTTGACTTAATCGACGGCTCGCGCAGTCGAATTCTTGCGTCAGTAGGGCCGCAGGCTCATGTTCACTCGTCGGCGTCAATTACTCATAGTGTCATTGGTGAAGCAGCGGTTGTGGAAGAAGGTTGCGTCATTATTGATTCAGTGGTGTTACCAGGAGCTCATATCGGCCCTCGCGTTCGTTTAGAACGGTCACTCGTGATGGGCGCTATTGGTGCTGAATCTTCGCTGACCGATTGCGTCGTTGGTGCTGATGGTCATGTTCCTCCAATGTCGCAATTAGTGAATTCAAAAGTGCCAAATCCTGAAAGCGCTGTGTAGTCATGGCTTCAAAGATGATCATGGTGTGCGGTGGCGCAGGTTTTATTGGGTCACATCTTGTCGACCGCCTCATCGCTGAAGGTCATGAAGTTGAGGTAGTCGACAATCTGTCAAGTGGTTCAATTACAAACTTGGCAGATGCTCGCAATGCGGCTGGCAGATTCAAATTTCAAAACATCGGAATTGAATCTCGTGAATTTTCTGAATTGGTTTCACTTCGGCGCCCACGAATCATTATCAACCTTGCAACGTTTTCTCCGACGCACGCTCATCTCAATGGGGCATTATCTAGTTTGCAACTGTCAGTTTCTATTCTTGAGGCCGCTCGTCTCGGCGGAGTTGAAAAAGTAATCACGGCGTTGCCGAGTGGTTTGCTCTATGGCGAAGTCGCAGCACGTGATCTGCCAATAAAAGAAGGTCATATGAATGACCCACGTACTAGCGAAGAAGTGTTAGCCCGTGCGGCTGCAGATATTCATTCTGTATATCGCGAACGACACGGAGTTGAATTCACAATCTTGGCTTTGGGCAATGTGTACGGACCGCGTCAAAGGGCATCTGATGGGGTAGTTGCTTCGTTTGTTGAAGCACTAGCTAATGGTCGCGCACCAATTGTTCATGGCAACGGAAAACAAACTCGTGACTTCATTTATATTGACGACACTGTTGATGCAATCGCCCGCGCAACAGATCGTGCAGGCGGACTAGTGGTCAATGTAGGAACAGGTGTTGCAACATCAGTTGCCGATCTGTGGTCCGTGATGGCCGGGGCAGCATCGCCAGTACCGCGCACAAGTGCAGCACGACCAAATGATGTTGCACGACTGTCGTTGTCTCCGGTGCGTGCGCGTATTCAACTTGGCTGGTCGCCGTTTACTTCCTTGAAAGATGGCTTGGCAACGTTGCGTTAGCGAAAGAGGTCTTCGCTCGGAGGCCGAACAATTTCGTCCATTGATGCATCGCGAAACCATGATGGGTCAGCGCCGCGTATAACTGCAACGGGAACGCCATTTGATTTGCCCATTACTAGTTCGCCAGTGCTTGCTAATTCGTCTGCAACTGCAACTTCCGTTACTTGCATGACTCTGCCGAGCGCATCTTCAGTTCCGCGCAAGTCGACAACGCCTGCAATGCCCGCAACTCCGATGGCAACGTCTGTAAGCCCCTTACGCCACGGACGACCAAATGTGTCACTGACGATGACTCCGACTGTGACGCCAAGTTTTGCGCGCACGATGTCTCTGATACGTCGAGCCGAGCGGTCACTATCAAGAGGGAGAAGCGCTGCGTATCCGCGTTCGACGTTTGATAAGTCAATGCCACTATTTGCACAGACGAAACCATGTTTAGTTTCGGTGATGATGAGATCGCCACGGCGCCGCACTATGCGAGCTGCTTCTTGTTCGACAAGAACTTTGTGAGACAACGGATCATCTGGATCAATAGGGACTAAACGTCCTTCAGCTTTTGAGACGATCTTTTGTGTCACGATGAGAACATCATTGTCGCGCAGAGGGCCGTTGGGTTCTGTGGAGCAAGCCTCAACAATGATGTCTCCCAGTTGTTGTCCTGGGACTATTTCGCCGATTCCTTCAACACTCCATGCCATGAGTCGTGCCATTAGCGACCTCCTTTATTCGATGTTGCATCAATTGCAATGCGAGCGAGTGATGCAGCGACTCCAGCGCCAGACATGATTGTGTCTGTTGCGATACAGCGCATTCCTTCGCGCTCTACTGCAGAAACAAGATGCTCATCTTGAGAATCAATGATCAGAGTGCCACACACGGGGGCATAAATACGAGCGACCCCGACAACTGATGGCTCGTGACCAAGTTCCACCAACATGCGGTCAGCTGGGCCTTTTAATGCTGCGCCCGCAACGATGGGGGAGATTGCAACGACACTGTCTCGTCGCGCGGTGAGTGCAGTATCAACTCCGGCTAGTGCACGAATAGGCGCGATAGACACAATGGGGTTTGACGGCGCAATCACAATGGTGTCTGCATCTGTAATGAGTGAGTGGTCGATGAATGCAGCAGATTCTGCACCAACAAATTCAACGCTCTGTACGGGCACGTTGTGTTGCAAGCGAACGAAATATTCTTGAAAGGGAACTGGGCCATCTGCAAGATGCACGACCGTGCGCACAGAATCATTTGACATCGGAACAATGGTGACGGAAAGCCCAAATGCTGTGCGAATCTCTTCAGTAATCTGTTGCAGTGTTGCACCTTCGCGAACGCGAGCAGTGCGGTAAAAATGTGTTGCTAAGTCGGTGTCGCCCAAGTTGAACCACCGTGGAGCAGCCGATGACCCTGTTGGTCGCACGGATTCAAACCGCTCGAGCGCTTCCATGGCCCGCCATGATTCATTGTGAAGTCCCCACCCACGACCTGGGTCAATGGAGCCTGACAACGTATAGATGACTGTGTCGATGTCTGGCGAGATTGACAGGCCGTGCAATTCGGTGTCGTCACCCGTGTTCACCACGGCTACCACGTCAGTCGGATCCACCACTTGAATGAGTCCTGATAAGAAACGGGCAGCACCAACACCACCGGCCAGAACCATAATCATGATGCAAGGCTAGGCGGTAAGACCCACAGTGGGTTCACCTCTACAAAAGGTCCGCGGTGGTACCGTTGTCCAGTCCGATTCATTGATCAACGAGGTCCAGTTATGCCCCGCGCATTTATTACCGGCATTACCGGCCAAGACGGCCAGCACTTAGCTGAGTTTCTCCATGGGAAGGGCTACGAGGTTTTTGGCCTCATCAAGGGGCAAAACAACCCTCGCGCCCTGCAGATCCGCGACGAGTTCCCATATGTAGAACTGGTTCCTGGCGATTTAGCCGACCTCACCAGTCTTGTGAACGCCCTTGAATATGTGCAGCCAGACGAGGTGTACAACCTTGGCGCTATTTCGTTTGTTGCTATCTCGTTTGGGCAAGCAGAACTGACATCAAATATCACTGGTCTCGGTGTGCTGCGCATGCTGGAAGCCATCCGCATGGTGGGTGGAACCCAAAATAACAAGATCCGTTTTTACCAAGCGTCATCGTCTGAAATGTTCGGCAAGGTCCGTGAAGTTCCTCAAACTGAACTCACACCGTTTCACCCACGCTCACCATATGGTTGCGCAAAAGTATTTGGCCATGACATCACTGTGAATTATCGCGAGAGTTACGGCATCTATGCCTGCTCGGGCATCTTGTTCAATCACGAAGGTCCACGTCGCGGACTTGAATTTGTTACTCGCAAAATCTCTAATACGGCTGCTCGCATTAAATTAGGTGTTGAAAAAGAATTGGTCATGGGAAACCTTGACGCAAAGCGCGACTGGGGTTACGCAGGTGACTACGTGCGCGCTATGTGGATGATGTTGCAACAACCAGAACCCGATGATTATGTGGTGGCAACGGGTGAGACGCACTCAATCGAAGAGTTCCTTACTTTGGCGTTTGAAGAAGTCGGTCTTGATGATTGGCACAATTACGTACGTCAAGATCCGCGTTTCTTCCGCCCCGCAGAAGTCGACTTACTAATTGGAGACCCGACCAAGACCCGCGACAAATTGGGCTGGATTCCAGAAGTTGATTTCCCGGCACTCGTCAAGATGATGGTGAAGAACGACCTCGAAATCGAAACTGCTCGTCTTCGTCAGTAAGTGATTATCCCTCAAGAGGGAAATCAAGAACTGCATCAATCATTGAGTCAGCATCAGGTATTGCGCCTGCATTCATGCGTGCCCGCAATGCGTACGAAAAGACAGCAAGTGCAACGGTAGAGCCCGCCACTAGTCCTAGTTCAACGCGCAAAAATAAATCATCTGTGGCAAATGCAGTCACTGCTACAAAACTTGCCATCGCGCATAACCACCCTGCAGCCACATATTTGTGACCATGCAACGCGATAACACCTTGCGATACCGCAAGAGCAAGCATGTACATGCCACTTGCCAATGCAAGCAATGTCAGTGTGCGCCGATCAAGTCCGCCGTCATACATCATCGAAAGGATTGGTGGCCCAAGGAGAAATGACCCGACTGTGCCAAGGACCGCAACGGCAGTCACGACTTTCAAGAGAACAAAAAATCCACGGCGAAATTCTGTGAGGTCACCTTTGGCCGCAAGACGTGCCAATCGGGGCAATAATGCGGCCTGCACAGCTTGGAACAAAAAGAGAGGGATACGAGACAACAACACACCGTTGCCAAAGGCGGTTACTTTTTCTGCTTCGCTTGCGTTGGCAAGGAAATCAACTCCGAGTGGTCCGGCATTGACTAACGCGGCAGCCATGATGGTTCCTAGAAGCAACCAACCAAGATTGGGAGTGATCTCTGCAAAAGTTGCAGGTGGTCCATCATCTGTTCGTGTTTCGCCACGAGCAAACACAACAGCAACGGCAATCATTGGTGAAATCGCTACAGCAAGGGCATAAGCGCCGACGTTCGTCACGCCGAATTGCCACAACAACACACACGCCAGAATGCGCGCAGCGCCATCTACTCCCATGATGATGCCGTAAGCAGGAAACCTGCCAGATCCTGATGCGATTCCGCGAGCCAGGTGCATTGGCGCATACGCACAGAACGTAATGATGAGCGCAATTGTGACAACCCAATGACCTTCGAACATGTCAGAGGTCAGCCACGGTGATGCAGATGCAACGATGATCGTGAGAACGAGCGCGAGACCCAGTGTTAACGGAATCATGCGTCGAACAACAGGTCGGCCACCTTGGCCTAAGGCGCGACGGTGGGCAAGAGCGCGACCTAGTTCTTGTTCCACTGGCATAAAGAAGCCAGGAACCAGTGCAAAGGTGGTGAACCATAATGCGACGATTGGTTTGAAGTCCTCTTTTCCGAGAGCAACTTGACCAACTTTGAAAAATGCGTATGCGGTAAAACCGGAAATGAATAATCCGATACCGACGGGAATTGTTCCTTCTGGCAATGGAATGCGCGAAGTCTTTTCTGCGCTTCCATTGTCTGACACAGATAGAAGGTTAGTTGCATACGGGGCAGAGGACCCCATATTGCGTCTTTGCTTATTGAGCGGTGTTGTTGCGTGCCTTCATGGCATCAAAAAACTCAACGCGGCGTACTTGCAATTTCTGAAATCCGAGTACTGCGAATCCGACAGCTGTGTATCCGAGTTCAGTTGCTTGTTTCACAACTGGATTGTCAAGAAGCGCACTGGGGTTAATTCGAGAGAGATCAAGTGAGGTGAGGTCAATTGAGTGCACAGACGGAATGGAGATTTTTGATACATCGATCTTTGGGAGGCGGTCTGCGCCAGGAATGGTGATGTGGGGAAGTGTGATGTGAGGAAACGAAAACTTGGTCATGGTCCAAGAGTACCCACTAGTGCTTACTTTTGCAAGCATCTCAGATTAATACCTATTTCACGGGAATCAGAGCCTGCCCGCAGGGATTGCAGGCAGGCGACTAGCCTGCCTACGGCGTGACTGAGGCTCAGGTTGTTTCTTCCCTTCCCCCCGTGGTGGCCGTCATGGTCGTCCACGAGAGGGGTCAATGGCTAGCAGAGTCCCTTCAGGGCCTGGCTGGTCAGTCGTACAACGCCCTACAGACCCTCATGCTGGTCACCGGCACCGAAGATGACCCTTCTGCGCGCGAGATCCTTGATGTCGTTGCAACTGAATTACCAAATGCGGTCGTGCGGTTCTTGGGGAGCAATCCAGGTTTTGGCGCTGCATGCAATTCAGTACTGAATCTCGTCGATGGAAATAACGGTCTGTTCTGCTTTATGCATGATGATGTCGCGCTAGCTCCTGATGCGATTAGTCGGCTTGTTGAAGAGTTGTACAGGTCAAATGCCGGAGCTGTGGGACCAAAGCTTGTGTACTGGGACGACCCGCGCATGATTCAAAGTGTTGGTATTTCTGTTGACCGTTTCGGTAACAGTTTGCCGATTGCTGATGACGGAGAACTAGACCAAGAGCAACACGATGCTGTGCAAGATGTCTTTGTTGTGTCGTCAGCGTGCTTGTTGATTCGAGCAGACCTCTTTTCTCTCATTGGTGGGTTTAATCCTGATCTTCCAGTGGCGGGCGCAGATTTAGATTTGTGTTGGAGGCTTCATGCCACGGCTGCTCGCGTGATGGTCGCACCAAGTGCGGTTGGTCGTCATCGTGAGAACTCATCACAGACTGTGAACAGTCAAAACACTCAGGAAAGCTTCCTTGAAAATGAGATTGAGCGCGTACGAACCGTTGCCTCTTTGACGTCAGCGTCTCAGTTACTGACAACGGTCTTGCAGATGGTTGTTCTTACAGTGTCGCGTTTCTTTGTTCTCAGCGCTACCGGACGAATCCGTCGTGCATTCGATGAAGTGCGAGCGCTCGCTCTGTTGCCATTTGGTGTTGTTGGTATTCGTCAACGTCGAGAAGCAATCGCAAAACATCGGGAAGTATCTGGTGATGAGGTTCGTGCACTGCAGCTTGCAGGGAATGCATATGTAGCCATGTTCTTTCGTCGGCGTGCAGCGCAAGCAGGTCAAGCTCAGGCTCAGGCTGCCGGTCAAGTGCGTGAAGCCACAGCGCGTAGTGCGTATGTGTTGTGGGCCGTCCTTGTTTCAATATTCGTTATCGGTTCGCGAACACTGTTCGTGCACGGTGTCGTTGCTGTAGGTCAGATGGCGCCATTCACAGCGTCCATGGGAGAACTAGTTCGTTCGTATGCATCGGGCTGGTGGGGAGCTGGTTTCGGACAAGTGTCAGCAATACCGACGGGTTTTGCCGTTCTTGCAACTAGTGCAATTGCAACTTTTGGAAACATGGGATTGCTTCACACATTCCTCATTGTTTTGCTGCCCGTCGCTGGGTGGCTTGGAGTGTGGCGGTTTGCTTCAGTACTCGGCACACGATCTGCACGTATTGCATCAACTGCTGCATATGCGGCGGTGCCATTGCCGTATGCGGCAATTTCATCTGGTCGGTGGGGCGCACTCTTGATGTATGCGTCTTTGCCATGGATAGTGCATTTATGTCGCATGTTGGTAGGGCATGCAGATCTAGATGCAGGGTTATCTGAAGAGTTGATGGCAGTTGCGCCGGTTGCTCAATGGCGTCGTTGGCTGGCCAGTTTGGTTCTGATACTGGGCGTCGTATTTGCTTTTGAACCCTCGGTCGTTCTTGTTGTTCCGTTCGTCGCTGTTGTTTTTGCTGTTGTCAGCTTTATTCACGGAACAAAAATCATGTGGGCGATGCGCTGGATTTTCATCACGGGTGCTGCAATCGTTTCTGGCGTTGTCTTGAATCTTCCGTGGGCCGGAACGTATGTGCGTTCTGGTTGGTGGGAAGCACTCACCGGAGCCCCTGTTGAATCTGGACGCAACATAGGTCTGTTTGGTTTGGCAACATTCAATGTTGGCGGGTTTGTTTTATCTTCGGTCACGATCGCTTTATACGCAGTAGTGGCTGGCTCTGTATTGCTTGTTCACGGTGTGCGCTCTGGATGGGTATTGCGCGGAGCAAATCTTGTTGCGGTGGGTCTTGCTATAGCGATTCTTGATGATTCGGCTCTTCTCCCGGTTCATTTACCAGAACCCGCAATATTGCTTGTACCAGTTGCCTTTGGAATTGCAATCTGTGCTGGCGCCATGGGCGCAGCATTAGCGATCGATCTACGACGTGCCCGATTCGGTTGGCGCCAACCTGTCAGTGCGCTGATCGCCGCTCTGTTTTTCGTAGGACTTGTTCCTGTTGCTGTCAATGCGGTGGACGGTGGATGGAATCAGCCATCGTTGTCATTGCCGCAGTTGTTGACGCAATTACCAGACGCTCAAGTGTCGGGGGATTATCGCACCCTGTTCATCGGAGACGCACGAGCCCTTCCTGGTGCACCGCTGAATTTTGGGTGGGGAATTTCCTATTCCGTCGTTAATGGCAGTGCACCTACTATCGAAGAACAATGGGAGATTCCGCCAACAAGAGCGCGTGATAACACAGTCGCTGCTTTGTACGGAATTGTTCGTGGACAAACTGCGCGTGCAGGTCGCTTGCTTGCTCCCTTGGCAGTGCGATTCATTGTTGTTCCGATCATCGATGGTGGACAATCCACCCGCAGTGATCCAATTGCTGCACCCCGTGGCTTGGTGGATTCGTTATCGCGACAGTTAGACCTGCGCCGCCTCTATGCATCACCAGATTTAGTGATTTTTGAAAATGCATCGTGGATACCTGTTCGATCTGTATTGACCGCGGCTGGTGCTCAAAGCAGCACTCTTGCCGGTGCGACATCAATGATTGCTACAGATATTTCTGGTGCAACACCATTGCCTTCGCCGCCTCGGCCAGAAGGAGCAATAACCGCAGATGTAGAAAGCGGAACCGTGCATTTGGCAGTTCCGTTTAGCACGCACTGGAAGTTGACAGCTGGAGATACGTCAGTCGAGGCTCGACCAGCATTTGGTCTGACGAATGCTTACGACATCACTGCCCCTGGTCGTATCACTCTGACATACCAAACAAGCCTGCTTCATTCGTTGGCTGTCCTTGCCCAGTTTGTTGCGTGGTGTGTTGTTCTCTTTATTTCACTCTTGCGTCCTCGTCGTAAATCACGCATCGCACGTGGAGATATTGTGATGTCGGAAACGCCTGTGATGACATTCACAAATGAGAGTGCGTCATGAAAATTCTGCGCCGCGTTTTTTCTTTTGCTCTGCTAAGTGCAGTTGTAGCCGTGGTCGTAGTTGTTGATCGACATACCGGTTCAGAATCAGTCGGCGCGTCGTCAGCCATTGTTGACTTTGCTGGGTTTCCACAAGTTGTAGACGAAGCGCGTATCAGTACGTCTTGGTTTTGTCCTGGCGCAGCGGCTGGCGACGGAATCGATGGTGCATCGGTCACTGTTGTGAATCCCAGCGATGGCGATATCACTGCCACATTGAATTATCTCAGTGATGCTCCAGTCGATGCACAGACTTTTTCGGTTCCAGCTCGCTCTCGCCAAGTACTAGATGTATTGCGCGGCCGAACCGTAGGTGTTGTTGTGCCGATTGTTGAGATCATCGGATCATTAGGGTCGGTGGAACAAGAACTTGTCTACGCAGCTGGCGACGTCACGTCTCAATGTGTGTCACAAACGTCTAACTCTTGGTATTTCGCAGATGGGTTTACTGCAGAGGGGTCCACACAACGACTGGTGCTAACGAATCCATTCCCCGAAAGCGCTGTTGTCAACGTTTCATACACCACGACAAATGGACGCCGCACGCCCGCTGCTTTACAGGGAATCATTTTGGACGGTCGATCAGCACGAAGTATTTCCTTGGCTGATGCTGGCGCGCAGAATGAAGCACGTTTGGCAGTTGAAGTTGAAGCATCGACCGGCCAAATTATTGCGTCACGAATTCAGCACTACTTAGGTGCCGGACGGCTTGGGTATTCCACAACCGTTGGTATACCGATGGCTTCTCGCGAGTGGTGGTTTTCATCTGGTCGAACAGGTTCTTTGGCATCTGAATTATTGATGGTGTTCAATCCGTCTGATTCGAATGCACAAGTAAACGTGACATTCTTCGGAGAAGGAATAACGAATGGTCTTGCCATTGATCAAGCTTCAACTGCTGCAGCGCCGTCTACAGCAATTGATGTGCCTGCTGGAGAGGTAGTGGCGATCAATACTGATTCCATCGCAGATTTACCAAAGGGCGATCATGCCATGGTTGTTTCATCTGTCAATGATGTGCCAGTCATTGTGGAGCATGTGTTGAGCCAGAGACTGGGTGGAAGTTCGTTTACCGCCATAACAAATGGCGTACCTGGTGGATTGGTATCAACGCAGTGGAGAATCCCAAGCGGTGTTGCAAAGGGAACTCGCAATGCTTTATCAATTCTCAACACAACAGGAACAGACGGTACTTTTACTGTCTCTGCAAGTGGACCTGGCGGTCAAGTGGAATTACCACAGCTTGTCAATGTGGCTCTGACTGCGGCATCACTTATTACCGTTGAAGTTCCTGACGACGTACAAGACGGAGAAGTGACAATCACAGCAACAGTGCCGGTGGTCGTACAGCGCCGCACGGCACGGGGGCATGGATTAGTCGGTTTCGGAATTGTCGGGGCGCTTCCCATAAGGTCTCGATAATGGTTCGCGTCATCACCGTCGTTGTCGCGATGATTGTTGCACTCGTTGTTTCATGGTTGCTTCGTCGTCGAAAAGTTGATGCACCGACTCAGGCAAGTTACGAATTGCCGGTGCAATTAGATCGCAGTGACTTTGTCTCACCAGAGGCGCCATGGATTGTTGTGGTATTCACTTCTGCAACATGTGCTGCTTGCACAGATGTTGCGACCAAAGCTGAAGTCTTATCGTCTCGTGATGTCGCAGTGGTTCGCGTTGATTACACAACAGCGCCTGAGATGCACGCGCGCTACAACATCAACGCAGTTCCAGCATTGGTTATTGCCGATGCTGACGGAGTCGTGAAGGCGGGGTTCCTCGGGCCAATCAAGGCACAAGATTTATGGGCTGCAGTTGCAGAATGTCGTGAGCCTGGGAGTTCTCCTGGCTCATGCCACGGTGCTGAAAACTAGGCCTGTACTTCGCTGGTCGCTGGGGCATCTAGTCCTTGTTGAACCAATCGGCCAACAGTAGGTCCGTCAATAGTCTCTTCAATTAGTAGAGCTTCTGCGACTAGTTCAAGACCGCGACGATGACGACTGAGTACTTCATGAGCACGAGCTTCTTGTTCGAGCAAGATTCGCGAAATTTCATTGTCGACAAGTTGAGCAGTTGAATCACTGTATTCACGACCACTGGTCATGAGATCTTCACCCAAGAACACCTGTTGTTGTCCGGACCATGCCATGGGGCCGATCTTGTCTGACATTCCCCATTCACGAACCATGCGACGCGCAATACCGGTGGCTTGTTCTAAGTCATTAGCTGCACCACTGTTGAGGTGTCCAAAAATAATCTTCTCTGCTACACGGCCACCCATTGCTTTGCAGATCAGATCTTCAAAGAATTCGCGTGAGTACGTGTGGCGTTCTTCTGGCAAGGTCCATGTGACACCAAGAGCCATGCCACGCGGAAGGATTGTGACTTTATGTAAAGGGTCAGAGTGGGGAAGCACAGTTGCTAAAACCGCATGTCCACCTTCGTGGTATGCCGTTGCTCGTTTTTCCTCGGGATTGAGCACAAGGCTTTCACGACGGGCTCCCATGACTACGCGATCTCGAGCATTTTCAAAGTCGATTCGTTCGATGGCAAGAGATTCGCGACGCACTGCAAACAGTGCAGCTTCGTTGACGAGGTTTGCAAGGTCTGCACCGCTCATTCCGGGAGTCGCGCGTGCCATTGTTTCAAGGTCAACTTCAGTGCTCATGCGCTTATCACGTGAATGAACGTTCAAAATAGCCAAGCGCTCTTCATATTCAGGAAGAGGAACAATGATTTGTCTGTCGAATCGGCCTGGTCGCAAAAGTGCAGTGTCAAGAACGTCTGGTCGGTTGGTTGCAGCAAGAATGACGATGCCTTCTGTTGCTTCGAAACCGTCCATCTCTGACAACAACTGATTGAGTGTTTGTTCACGTTCGTCGTGTCCGCCACCGAGACCTGCTCCGCGCTTGCGACCAATGGAATCGATTTCATCGATGAAGATGATTGCTTTGCCAAGTTTCTTAGCCTGAGCGAATAGGTCGCGGACGCGACTTGCGCCGACTCCGACGAACATCTCCATAAAATCTGAACCGGTAACAGAGAGGAAACCGACTCCGGCTTCACCGGCTACGGCACGCGCGAACAGAGTTTTGCCGGTTCCTGGAGGACCAACAAGCAAAATACCTTTTGGTACTCGTGCACCAATTTCTTTGAATCGCTCTGGTTTGCGCAAGAAGTCAACTACTTCTTTGATCTCTAGTTTGACGCCGTCATAACCAGCGATGTCAGAAAAAGTGGTCGATGGTTTGTCGGCTTGGTACGCCTTTGCTTTACTGCGACCAACAGACATCACGCTGCCTGCTTGACCCATGGCACGGCGCTGCATCCACATAAAGAACGCAATGACAAAGACGAATGGAAGCACAATTGGCAACAGACTTGAGATCCAGTTCGCCTGTGGCGTCTTGAAGTCGTAGTCGACTCCCATTTGCTTCAGAAGTTGCTCGTCGGCATCGCTAAGCGCGACGGCTCCGGTAGTGGTGAATTTTGCACCTGATTGAAGGGTTCCGGAAATCACATTCGATGAATTGTTGATGGTGACCTTTTTGACGTCTCCGTTCTTTACCTGCACCAAGAACTCGGTGTAGCTGAGCTTGTCTCCTGTAGGGGTGGCAAGAAGTTGACTGCCGAATGCAAGAACAATGACGGCGCCGACAATGGCCCAGATGGCCCACTTAGGCATGGAAGGCTTTCCATCCACACCGGGCTTGACATTGCGCAGGCCCTTCATGGGGTTGCGGCCCTGAGGGGTGCGTGGCGGTGGAGGGGGCGGTGGGATATCGCTCATCTGTTCATGCTACGGGCGCCATGCGCCGCCGTACCTGCGGCATCGCCTATTTCGTGACCCACGGTGACTACCGTTTCAGGTATGGCAAGGCAATGCACTCGACAAGGCTGTGTCCACCACGCCTCGGTCACATTGACCTACCAGTATTCGCGCTCATTGGTGTGGCTTGATGATTTAAGCCCAGAACGCGACCCTCATTCGTATGACTTATGTGCTCAACACGCGAATCGGCTCACGGCACCTTCTGGGTGGCACCTTGAAGATCGTCGTCAACGCGTTCATGTGTACAGCCCTGGCCGCCTCGCTGGGTAATTATCTTGGATCCGACGTCGTCACGTCAATCGCGAGCTAGTCAAGTTCTTTTCTTCTGGCTCGGCGCATTTGTCTTAGCAAATCTGGCATCCGTTGGCGTGCTCATCGCTACTGGCAATGCAGGCGCGGCTAGCAGCGACATTTCTACGCTCGATCTTGCGTTGTCTGCCACTGCAATGTGGGCGGTGTACTTGTTTGTCACTACAAAGTTTCTTCAGGTGAAGTGGAAAGAGTTACGCGTTGCAATTGGTGCCGTCATCCGTCGCCATGATGTGTTGGTCGGAGTTCCACTTGGAATCGCAAGTCAACTTATTTTGGTCAACGCAGTGAACTGGCCGTTAGCGCGTCTTTTTCCTGACAGTTTCTCTTTTGATGAAGTGTCGCGACGCGCATCTGACCTGGTCGATACAGCCCATGGTGGTTGGGTTGTCCTTCTCGCTTTTGTCGTCATCGTCGGCGCACCAGTTGTTGAAGAAATTGTGTATCGCGGCGTGGTGCAGCCAGGATTAGTTGCATCCTGGGGGTCATCGGTCGGAGTCATTCTGACCGCAGTGCTCTTTGCAGCAATTCATATGCAGCCCATTGAATTTCCAGGCCTCTTTGCTTTTGCTTTAGTGCTGGGGTGGGCACGTCATTCAACTGGCACAATAGGACTATCAATTGCGACACACATGGCCTTCAATGCAACAGGACTCGTTCTTGTTGCAATTTTCTAAAGAATTATGAATACTGAAATCAATACAACGGATGATTCACAGGAAGCGGTCACTCCGTCAGCTCGTTCCCAAGAGTGGGCTGTAACTTTTAAATCAATGAGCACTACAGCTGTGGTGCTGGGCGCCACTCTGTTAATACTGTCAACGCTTCACCCTGACTTGATTTTGCGTAACAACACTCCGACAGGTGGAGACATGGGGGCTCATGTGTGGGGACCTGCATACTTGCGTGACGTGTTGCTTCCACATTGGAAATTGACTGGTTGGAGCATGGACTGGTACGCCGGTTTACCGGTGTACCGCTTTTACATGGTGGTACCCGCACTTGCAATCGTTGCATTGAATCTAATTTTGCCGTACGGCATTGCATTCAAAATCATTGTTGTTGCTGGCCTTGTGGCATTCCCTTCATGTGTGTATCTCATGGGTCGTGTCAGCAAACTCATGTATCCGTTGCCTGAACTCATGGTTATTGGCGCCACGATGTTCGTGTTCGATGAGAGCTTCACCATTTACGGCGGAAATATCGCATCCACGATGGCAGGAGAGTTCTCGCACTCCATCGCTTTGGCTTTTGCAATTGTTGGGCTCGGTTTTTTCGCCCGCGGTCTTGATGATGGGAAATATCGAGGCTGGGCGGCTCTGTTTATTGCGCTGTCTGCATTAAGTCATGGCATTGTGTTGCTGTTCGTTTTCGGTGGAGCAGTTCTGATGGTGCTTCTACGCCTAGATAAACAACGATTGAAATTCGGAATCACCACTTTGTCGTGTGCAGTTTTCTTGTCTGCTTTTTGGGTGATTCCGTTTCTTGGCGGCCACGCATTCATGACTGACATGAAATATGGCTCTGAACCAGGAGGTGGTTCTTTTACGAGCATGTGGGATATGTATTTCCCGCTCGTGACATCTCTTGATGTTCTCTTAATGGTTTTTGCTCTTGCCGGATTTGTCGGATCTGTCATGCGCCGCCGTTTTCTTGGAATCTGGATGGGTGTGTACATCGTTGTCCTGATGATCGGAGTCAAGGTCGCTCAAGGTGGTCTTCCTGTGATTGGACTTCTATGGAATCCGCGAATCTTGCCGTTCATTTATTTGTTGCGCTACATGTTGGCTGCAATAGGTGCCTATGAAGTGTGGTTGTTTGTTCGTCGCTCTCTTGCTCTCCAACGTCGACCATTGCAATTACCACCAGGCGCAACACTCAATACGGGAACGTCGGCATTGTGGCTGGTGGCAGTGTTTAGTTTGATAGTTCTTGGTGTGCGGTATCAAAGCTTGCCGTTCGGAAAAATCACATCGAACGCAACAAGTACTTCATACGGGTGGGGGCCATTGTCGTTTCCATCGCAACGTGCGTTCTCTGACGGTTGGGCCCGTTGGAACTTCGAAGGGTACGAAGGAAAAAGCACGTTTGGTGAATACGACGGCGCTGTTCAAGCAATGAAAAAGCTAGGGAAAGATCCTGCTCATGGATGCGGTCATGCGCTCTGGGAAAACAGCGGCG
>WLSJ01000070.1 GCA_009705865.1 Actinomycetota bacterium
TCGCAAGTGGCGCAACAATCGCAACACTTGCAACAACAGAGCCATCAGGCCGTTGGGACGAAGCAGGAATCACAATCGAAGCAAAGGGCTCTGGCTCTGACTTCACCATCTCTGGTGCAAAGAGCTTCGTACTTGATGGTCACACAGCAAACCTCATCATCGTTTCAGCACGCACCGCTAAGGGTGTCAGCTTGTTCGCAGTTGAAGGCAATGCAAAGGGTCTCACCCGCACAGCGCTTTCCACAATGGACCAGACACGTAAGCAAGCAAAGCTTGAGTTCAAAGACACTCCAGCAAAGCTCATCGGTACAGAAGGCAAGGGCGGCGAAGTCCTTACCCAAGTTATGGACCTTGCAGCAGTTGCACTTGCAGCAGAGCAAGTCGGTGGAGCACAGAAAGTGCTCGAGATGGCTGTTCAGTACGCAAAGGATCGCATCCAGTTCGGTCGTCCAATTGGTTCATTCCAGGCAATCAAGCACAAGTGTGCAGACATGTTGCTTGAAGTTGAGTCTTCAAAGTCAGCTGCTTACTACGGCATGTGGTGTGCAGCAGAAATGAACGAAGAACTTCCTTCAGTTGCATCACTTGCTAAGGCATATTGCTCAGAGGCGTACTTCCACGCAGCTGCAGAGAACATTCAAATCCACGGCGGTATTGGTTTCACCTGGGAACACCCAGCACACCTTTACTTCAAGCGTGCGAAGTCAAGTGAACTCATCTTTGGTGATCCGACCTACCACCGCGAGCTTCTGGCTACACGCATCGGAATTTGATCATTAACTGTTTCGGCAGTAGATAAAACTTCAAAGAGCCCGGGCCTAGTGCCCGGGTTCTTTCATTTCTCGTAGGCTAAAGAGATGTCGTTAGTCACTGTCCTTTTTGCCATCGCATCGGCACTAGCAGTATTTGTCATTGCGGCTGTTGTGGTGGGTCGTGAAGCGCAACGTCTTGACATGGTGGCACCACGCGTTATTTACGACATCGATGAAGCAGCAGAATTTGTGGCTCGCACGTTGCCGCAGTCAACACAAGCGCGTCTCACCATGGAAGAAGTTCGTCAATTGTTGTTGGCTCATATGTCATGGATGAATGAGCATGAATTGACGCCGCTTGACGTGACAGACCGAGTGCAAGATATTGAAACACCAGTTGTGGTTGATAAGACAACTTTGACTGCGTATTTGCTTGATGAAGCAACGCGACGAGGCGTCGACATTCTTGATGATGTTGACGTGGTGTACGTAGCAGACGCTCACATGGAATACTTCGCTGCTATTGGAGCAGTTGGCCCACAGGCGGAACAGATTTAGATCATCATGTTGAACTGAGACACAACGCGAGTGCCCAGTTCAGAATCACCGGCGATTGCAATTCCGGAACCCAGTTCTACGTGAGTCGCGCGCCCTGTCGCTAACTGCAGGAAGACATCAGAGTCCATGGTGATTGTTGTCAGCACCGTGGGTGGAACTTCAGTTGAAACTTGTGCTCTGCCCTCAACAACGGTGGTGGCAACAGTGCGATTCACTGCACCGTTGATGACAACCACAACGGTGCCACCTTCAGGCGTAGCTGCTCGTTTGCCGACAACGATGGGAATCGTGCGAATAAGGCGATCGATGGTGTGTTCTGCTGCTGCGCCACCTTGATGACCCGGCATACCTACTGTGCGGCGCATGTCTTGTTCATGAATCCAGGAATCAAGAACTCGAATGTGAAGAAAATCAGCAAGCGTTCCGGGCCCAGTAGGAGTAAAGGATGGTTGCTCGAAGTACGCATCATCTGCATTGCGCAGCGTATGAATTCGTGATGAAACGAGAGATTTCCATTCGTCTAGTACAGCCGAACCAGTCATAGAGCGACGCGAATCAACGTCGTGTTCATTTGCTTCACCGATTGGGTTTTTCGTGTGAGAAGTATCTGCTGCTTTATGTGCAGTCTTAGGCAAACCCTCAAGGCTTGCTTCTGTTCCAACAAGGTGTGACAAATTGTCTTGCACGCTCCACATTGGTAATTGGGATGGCTTCTTCCATTGCGCTTCAGTTAATTGCGAACAAAACTCACTGATTGAATTCCAGGTTTGTTCGAGTTTGTCGATGGTGTCTGTAGGGATCATGTCAATGTCCTTTTGCAATCAGCGGGCTGGGTTTTGAACAGAGCGCCACTGACGCCCTTCAAGATAGGGAGTGAAAATAGTGCCAATCATTTTCATGTCTTCATCGGTCTTTGGAGTCTTCAATTCAAAAATGCCAGGGAAGCGACTGTAGGCAAGAGTGATATCCCATAGTTCTTTTGCTTTATCTGCAGTGGGAGCAGGAAGAACAACTGGGCCAAATACTGCACGTCCACCAGGCACCGTGATGATGGGAACTCCGAACCCTGCAAGTTGTTCTGTTGCGTATTTGTGGTCGTTCAGAACATCGTCATGAGTGGTTGGGTCAGCAAGTGCAAGATCCCATGCTTCTGTAGGAAGACCAGCTGCTTCCATCAACTCGAGTGCAATGTCGCGATCATAAAAGCGACGCCCATTGACATGAAGTGCTTCGCCGCAGATTTGGTAAAACGTTCCGCACCAATCGTTGTTCTGTCTGCGCAACCATGCAGCAACGCGAAGTGGGGTCCAGCCGTATGCGAAATCACGTTCGTACGGGTGCTTCTTTCCCTCTTCACGGTTGATCTCTTCAAGGCTAAAAAATCGCCAAGTGATGTCGAATCCGACTTGTGACTGAACGTCTCTGATCCACACCGAGGTTTGGTACGCATACGGACACATGATGTCAAAAAAGAACTCAATGGATTCTGGCTGGTTAGCGCTATTCATATGGAAAACATACCGCTATTGGTGATACCCCGTGTTATCGAGAACGGTGAATACCTGAAGTGTATGTAACATCAGTTCCCTATGGATACGGCCGAAAGTACGCGATCTCGCATCATTAACGCAGCCATCGCAATGATGGAGGAGGGTGGCGAGTCTGCCGTGCGTCTCGGAGTCATTGCTGAAAACCTTGGAATCAAGGAACCATCGATTTATCACCATTTTAAGAATCGTATTGATCTTGTCAACGCTGCCTATGTCGAGTGGTATTGGCAGTGTCTAAAAACTGATATTCCCGTCGAAGCAATGATGGCATTGGTTGACACAAAAGAAGATTATGTAAAGGCCATTCGCAAAACGATGGAATGGAGCTATCAGCCAGCTCGCCATGGTTCTCGGTCGGTTCGCTTAAGCGTTATTGGCGCAGCATTACGAAATCCGGAATTAGCGACTGCCATCAATGAGATCAACAGAACATTCCTTGCGACGGTTACTACTTCTGTTGAATTTGCTCAAAACAAAGGTTGGTTACGAGCAGACCTTGATCCCAAAGCTCTTGCTTATTGGTTGCACGGGCAGATCAATGGGCGAGCAATTGCCGAGATGGATCCCGGACAAGTAGACCTCGCGCAATGGGACATTGTGTCTTTTGAGGCTGTACTTGGCTTCCTTTTTTCTCCTGCTAAGTAGCTGATTCATTACATAGTTGCGCTGTGTAGGGGTGTGGGGCACTACCGTTGAGGGCATGGACAGACCAATCAAGTTTGAGCACACTCGATTCCTCGGAGATAAACGCACACAGTTGGTGTACGACCTTGATGAGTGGAATGACAAAGATATTGTCGACACAATCGTTGCTGAAGGCGTAGGTCTGTGCTTCGGGCCAGACACGTTGGCAGAAGCGCGTAATCGCGGGTACACATTGGCAACTGCTGGTGCAACGCGTCGCCTTCGTAAGCCTCGCGCGTAAGTTCGATTCAGATGTCTGATACGACCAATGGAACTTTCCAGTCTGGGTCGTTAGTTCTTAGTCGTTACTTGGCGACACCGACTGGATACGCATCGTCGTTGCCTGGCGTCATTATGTGCCACGGTTTCCCTAATGGGTCGCTTGATGCACGACAGTCTGGTGTCACATTTCCACAACTGATGGATCGCGTTGCAAATGATTTGGGGTGGGCTGCGCTGACTTTTGCATTTCGTGGATGTGGCACTAGCGAAGGTGACTTTTCAATGCAGGGCTGGGTCGATGACTTGCGAGCTGCCATTGATCATTTAGAAGACGAAGTGTCACCTGATGGTGTGTGGTTAGTGGGTGCCAATACAGGCGGTGCTCTTGCGTTGTGTGTGGCCGCTGATGACCCGCGAGTGCGTGGATGTGCATTGCTCAGCGCTCGTGCTGATTTTGATGACTGGGCTAGCCAGCCTCGACGATTTTTTGAATATGCTCGCGAGATTGGGGCGATTCGTACGCCTGGTTTTCCTTCATCGTTTGATGAATGGAGTCGTGAACTACGCAGGTTTCGCCCTATTGATGCCGCAAAACGTTTTGCACCGCGACCTTTATTGGTGATGCACGGAGATGATGATGAAAGTGTTCCTGTTGCAGACTCGCGTATGTTGGCTGCTGCTCATGGAAGTGCTGAATTACGCATTATTGAAGGAGCAGGACATCGACTTCGTCATGATCCGCGTGCGATTGCAGTATTGCTCGGTTGGCTAGACCGTCAACGTACGCTGTCCGCGTAAATTACGAATCGTGTCCGTGTGGGTGCGTTGAATGCCATGCATACGCAGAAGAAATAATGTCGTCAAGGCTGTGGCTTGGTGACCAACCGAAAGTTTCGGTAATGAGGCGCGGGTCTGCGTAACACTCAGACGGATCACCTGCACGACGTCCGGCTATTTCGTATGGAACCTTTTTGCCCGTGATGCGTTCAGTCGCAGTGATGATGTCCATCACGCTGGCTCCGTGACCAGTGCCGACATTGCAGGTAATGCTTGCTCCGCCATCAGCAAGGTAATCGAGTGCTGCAACATGAGCACGAGCCAGATCTTCAACGTGAATGTAGTCGCGCACGCCGGTGCCATCTGGGGTAGGAAAGTCATTGCCAAACACCGTGAGTGCAGGAGAAAAACCTAGAACAGCTTTCATGACATGCGGAATGAGATTTTGCGAGTAACGCCAATCTTCACCAAGTGTGGAATCTTCTGATGCTCCGGCCGCATTGAAATAGCGCAGACACACGTTTCGCATATCGGTGGTCTGTGAATACCAATCGAGAGTCTTTTCGATCATCATCTTTGTTTCGGCGTACACACTTTCACAACTCAGTGCATCTGATTCGCGAACAGGAACAGACTGTGGTGTGCCATACACGGCTGCGGTAGATGAAAAGACAACTCGAGAAACACCAGCGGTATGAAGAGCTTCGAAAAGTTTTTGGGAACCGGTGACGTTGTTGTTGAAATACTTGCCGGGATTAGTCATTGATTCACCGACTGCTTTGTAGGCAGCAAAGTGGACGACTTCATCTACGTCATGTTCGGCCACTACGCGCGCTATGAGATCAGAGTCCGCAACATCACCCTGCACGAAAGGGGCATCACCGACTGCTTTTCGGTGTCCGTTTTCAAGGGTGTCGAGTACGACAACACCTCGACCAGAAGCACGAATGAGACGAGTTGTGATGGACCCGATGTATCCGGCACCGCCGGTGATGAGCACGGTCATTGCAATGAGGCTACTTCAGGGGCCGTGATTGCTTGTCGCGATCAGCGGCCTTCTCTGCCTTTTTCCATGCGCGGACTGTGAGCAGTGTTTCTGGTGAAGTGATGTCTGCAACGGTTCGAGGATTTGAGTCGCTAAATACTCCTGCTGCCTTTTTCCAGTTGGCGGGCGTGATTTCAAATCGCTTACCCAAGAGGGCAACAAAGATCTGCGCTTTCTCTGCGCCAAAACCAGGCAATTCACGAAGACGTTCAAACAAAACATGTGCGTCATCAACGTCGGCCCACATGTTTTCGCCTTTGCCTTTGTATTTTTCAGCGAGCACAGCGCACATTCCTTGAATGCGTTGTGCCATTGCCTTTGGAAAGCGATGAATCGCAGGCTTCACGAGACATAGCGCAAGAAACTCTGTGGGGTCCATTGCGGCAATTTTCTTTGCGTCAAGATGCCCGAGACGTTGTTTCAAAGTCCATGGGCCATTGAATGCCCATTCCATTGGTACTTGTTGGTCGAGCAACATGCCAATCAGCAATGCGGTGCCGTTGGCGTTCAGAAACGCATCAGAGTCAGGATTTCCGGTGATGTACAAGGTGCCCACGGGCGAAGTCCTTTTGTTTAGTCGCGAGTAAGTGAATGTACTGCTTCTGGATCGATATTGAGGTCAATGATGGCCTGAGCAACAACTTCCTTTGTGATTCCGTGTGATCCGATAAGGCTGGAGAGCACTGCAATGACAACATGAGAGGCATTGGTTTCAAAAAATCCTCGTAGCGATTCGCGAGTATCGCTACGACCCATTCCGTCAGTTCCTAATGCCAAGAAACGTCGACTAGGTACAAACGACGCCACTTGTTCAGACACGATGCGAAGGAAATCAGTCACTGTGACAACGGGAGCTGCAGTAGCCCCAAGAAGGGTCTCAATGTGTGAACGACGTTTTCTTTCAAGCGGGTGAAGCCGATTCCATCGTTCTATTTCCATTGCCTCGTCGCGTAACGACTTGTACGAAGTAGCTGACCATAGGTCGACGTCAATTGAGTATTTCGTGCGCAAAATGGTGGCCGCTTCAGAGGCGGCTGCAAATGCTGAACCGGAGAACAAAATTGAGGCGTGTGCGGAGCCTGAAGTTGACGGTGCCCACTGGTACAAACCGTTAATGATGTCTTGTGTAGACACGTGGCTCGGCTTGGCTGGCATGGGAATGTTTTCGTTGTAGAGCGTGATGTAATAAAAAATGTCCGCGGGGTCGTCGCCGTACATTTTTGTGATTCCGTGTTGCACAATGGCTGCAACTTCGAATGCAAAAGCGGGGTCATAGGCCTGGCATGCAGGAACGGTGGAAGCCAACAACAGACTGTGTCCGTCTTGATGTTGTAGGCCTTCTCCCATCAAAGTTGTGCGTCCTGCAGTTGCGCCCATTAGAAATCCGCGTGCTCGTGCATCAGCTGCTTGCCATATGAGGTCACCAACGCGTTGGAAACCAAACATGGAATAGAACGTGTAGAACGGCACCATCGGTACACCACGTGTGGCGTAACTGGTAGCTGCAGCGATCCAGCTTGACATCGCGCCCGCTTCAGTGATTCCTTCTTCAAGAATTTGACCCTGTGCGGATTCGGCATATGACAACAACAAGTCATGATCGACTGGTTCGTATTTTTGACCCTGCGATGCGTAAATCTTTTGTTCACGAAACAATGAATCCATTCCGAAAGTTCGTGCTTCATCGGGAATGATTGGTACAACGCGACTACCGAATGAATCATCTCGCAATAGATTGCGCAAAAGGCGAGTAAAACCCATTGTGGTGCTGACTGATTGCCCACCAGAGCCTTCTGTGAACTCAGCGAAAACTTGTGCATTCGGAAGCGTGAGTGGAGACTTTGTGCGAACGATACGTTTCGGCAATGACCCGCCCAGCACCCTGCGTCGTTCCATCATGTATTGATATTCGACAGAGTCAACCGCCGGACGATAATACGGCAGCACATCGCCTTCGAGTGCAGAATCAGGTATCTCGTCTTGTAAATGCAAACGATCACGCATTGCACGCAATTGATCAGCATTGAGTTTCTTAATCTGGTGCGTTGCGTTGCGGCCCTCTACTTGTGGTCCAAGAGTCCAGCCTTTGATGGTCTTAGCCAAAATTGCAGTTGGCTTGCCAGAACCGAGGTTGTCAACGGCGGCTTGATATGCAGCAAATAACTTTCTGTAGTCATGGCCACCACGCGGAAGATTCAACAAGTCTTCATCGGAAAGATGAGACACCATCTGCAGTAAACGAGGATCAGAGCCAAAGAAGTGTTCGCGAATGTATGCGCCACCTTCTATGGAATAGCGCTGGAACTCTCCATCAACCGTCGAGTTCATTTTGTTGAGCAGCAACCCATCAACATCTGCTGCTAACAGTTCATCCCATTTCGAACCCCACACAACTTTGATGACGTTCCACCCGGCGCCACGGAAAACTGCTTCTAGTTCTTGAATGATTTTGCCGTTGCCGCGCACCGGGCCATCAAGGCGCTGCAAGTTGCAGTTGACGACAAAGACAAGGTTGTCCAGTTTTTCACGGGCAGCGAGCGAAATAGACCCAAGAGTTTCAGGTTCGTCAGTTTCGCCGTCGCCAATAAATGCCCACACACGACTTGCAGACGTGTCATCAATGTTGCGGTTATGTAAGTACCGATTAAAACGTGCTTGGTACAAAGCAGTGAGTGGACCAAGTCCCATCGACACAGTGGGGAATTCCCAGAACTCCGGCATGAGGCGCGGGTGTGGGTAACTGGAGAGACCTTTTCCATCGCGACCAATCTCACGACGGAAGTGGTCGAGGTCATCTTCGTCTAGTCGGTGTTCAAGAAATGCACGAGCATAAATGCCTGGTGCTGCATGACCTTGGAAATAGATGTGGTCACCAGCAGTTCCGTTGTCTTTGCCATGAAAGAAATGGTTGAATCCGATTTCATACAAGCTTGCAGAACTTGCAAATGTTGATAGGTGGCCACCGATGCCTTCTGCTGCATGATTGGCGCGCGTCACCATGACTGCTGCGTTCCATCGGATGTATGCACGAATGCGACGCTCTAAATGTTCGTCACCAGGAAACCAGGGTTCATTGTCTGCAGTGATGCTGTTGACGTATGGCGTTGACACTGCATCGGGAAAATTAACTTCTGTGTGTTGTGCACGCTCAAGAAGGCGCGACAACAAGTAACGGGCACGTTCTGGGCCGTGTCCTTCGACGACAGAGTCAAGAGAGTCAAGCCATTCCTGAGTCTCTCCCGGATCAGTGTCGGGGAGCTGATGCATAGAGCCGTCGAAGATCACAGGTGTCATTCTCCCATGATTTTTCTCAAAAGCCTGTCGTTACCCCGTCCCATGGTGAACAATCGTTGTCATGGAATTATCCGA
>WLSJ01000071.1 GCA_009705865.1 Actinomycetota bacterium
CAACTTCAAATCAGTAGAACCCTCGGGTTCGGAGTGTCGGAATGGAGGGCGAAAGCCCTCCATTTCACTTTGTCCGGACAAGTTCGGTTAGAGCCTGTTCATCAGGTGAAAGATCTCAGCTGCCGCAAAACCATACGGCGCTCCGAGGTCAGCCATGCGTTGGCGCATCCGTGATCGGAACACTTCCATGCCGTCCTCATCGGTTGCTTTCATGGTTGATTCAAATTGGCTCTCATGACGCTCTAGCGCAGTGAGCTTTACAGGCACCCATGGCGAAATATCTTCAACATGATTTGGTTCATCGGCTTCCCATAACAGCAATGCATCGGGGCGATGGTGAGTGACGCCATGATCGGTGAAGTGATGCTTTAAGAAGTGTGGATCACGAGCAGCAACTATGGCATCGCAGACATTGAGACCAGTATTGCGATGATCTGGGTGCAGGCGATATCGCTTCCAAGGATCATGAGATAACACAACATTTGGTTTGAGTGTGCGAATTGCAAGTGCGATGCGATCGATTGCTTCTTTGGAGTGTTCAAGCTCGCCATCGATGTAGCCAAGAAATGACACGGTCCCAGAAGTGCCTAGTGCAGCCGCTGCGTTACGTTGTTCCACCTGGCGCGACTGAATGAGTGCAGCAGTATCTGCATCTGGATTCCATGTTCCCTTGGATCCATCTGTGCAAACAAGATGGTGAACGACTGCACCTTCTGCTGACCATTTAGCAAGAGTTCCGCCGCAACCGAACTCAACATCGTCAGGATGTGCGCCAATGGCAAGAACTATCTGTGGTGTTGCGATGTTCGAAGTAAATGCAGTTACAGCCACTGGTGGTTGGCCTGGTTCGTTTGCGCTCATTATTAATCTCTTTCTCTGCGTGCTAATTCGTCTAAATCATCTGCTGTGTCAAGGTCGAGTGCCAAAGCATCATCAACGATGAGTTCATATTCAAGTCCTGCGTCAATGGCAAGTCGAATGTGATTGTCACAACTGCCTGGCCCGTACGCAGTTGAAAAAGTACTGGCTGCAGGAAAACTAAGAACGTTCGTACCGTCGTGATGACGATCTGATACGAGACTTACTTTTCCTTCCCGTGCAATATGGTCGAAACTGACGGCGAGGGGAAGGTCAGCGTGAGCGACCACTATGTGGTCTGCGCCATCTGCACGGGCGGCAGCACGGCCCGACGCAACAGCAATATCAAGCCCGGGTATCTGGCAATCAACAACGCGAGCGCCAAGTGCTGTTGCCCACGATGCAACGCCAGAGTCTGAACAGACAACATAGGTGGGAAGAGACAAAGCGGCCCGCACGACAGTCTCTGCGCACGATTGAGCAAGAGCAGATCGTTGAGTTGCGTTCAAGGTGTCTGCCAGACGACCCTTTGCCATGGTGAAGGACTTCACGGGGATTACAACGGCAACTCGCACATGGTCAGCCTACGAACCCAGTTCGCTTTGTGACCTACGCTAGAGACATGGCAGAGATTCGTATGGCGGTGGTGGGTGCCGGTTCTTGGGGCACCACTGTGGCCTCGTTAGCCGCTGCCAACACGCCAACGGTTTTGTGGGCACGTCGCGAGTCGGTGGTGGAAAGCATCAACACTCATCACGTCAATCCTGACTACATCGGCGGTGTGGCGCTGTCGCCAGAGCTACGGGCTACATCATCACTGAGTGAGGCTGTGAGCTCGGCAGACATTGTTGTGATGGCAGTGCCGTCTCAGGGTTTTCGTCAGGTCCTCACTGAAGCACAGCCGCATATTCGCCCGTGGGTTCCAATTGTCAGTTTGGCAAAGGGTCTAGAGGCAGGCTCGATGTTGCGCATGTCGCAAGTGGCAAACGAAGTGATGCCAGGACACCCCGTTGCAGTGTTGACTGGTCCGAACCTTGCATCAGAAATTTCTGTTGGTCAACCCGCGGCCAGTGTTGTGGCGATTGATGATGCAATCATTGCAACAGCGCTTCAGGAATTGTTTTCTACGCCAACTTTTCGGGTGTACACGAATCCCGATGTTGTCGGATGTGAAATTGCTGGCGTTGTGAAAAACGTCATCGCTATCGCGGCCGGTATGGCGCAAGGCATGGGATTTGGTGAGAACACTCGAGCAACGTTGATTACGCGTGGCTTAGCTGAAATGACACGACTTGCAGTAGCGCTCGGCGGTGACCCCGTATCTCTTGCTGGTCTTGCAGGTATGGGAGACCTCATTGCTACCTGTTCGTCACAGAGCAGCCGAAATACATCGGTCGGAATTCGACTTGGAAAAGGTGAGGCACTGGCAGACATTCTGGGTTCCACCACAATGGTTGCTGAAGGCGTGCGTAGTTCGGCGACAGTTCTTGAATTAGCAAAGCAGTACGGCGTTGATATGCCGATCACCGAGCAAGTTGTTGCCGTGTGTCACAACGGATTATCTGCATCTCAAGGTTTACTGTCATTGATGTCTCGTCGTTCACGTCCGGAAGCCCAACTATGAGTCGCGTTATTGGTAATCGCGGCGGAACCTGGCGCGGAACGGTCACTGAACACGGCACTCTGATTCCGGCTGATGGCGGCGCTGAACTTGCATGGCATGTTGCAGGTGACGACAGATGGTATTCACCAGCATCAGAACCAACGTTGCGGCAGAAGTGGTACGCCGGTTTTCCAGTCTGTGAAACACGTATTCGTGTTGGCAATGGAGACATTGTGCAACGCATGTATTGCGTGGCTGATCGTGGCGGCATGACTGTCATTGAATTTGAAAACGAATCAACACTTCCGGTTGCTGTAGCAGTCACTCGTTCTGATGTCTTAACGACGCGTCAGCCAATTGACAACCCTCCAGCCGGTATCGATTTACCTGCTAGCTCTATGGTGATTCCGCTCGGTCACAAAAGCACGGCCCGTATTGCTCTTGCTCATATCAATCCAAGTTCTGGACCACTTCCTGATGACATACCTGATCATCAACAAGTGGTGCGCGGATGGGAAACCGCCTGTGATCTTGCATCGCGAATCACCATGCCAGATCATTCTGTAGTGGCGGGCATTGCACGAGTTCGTAGTGACTTGTTGTTAGGTGTTGGGGTGACAGAAGATGCTTCAATTGAATTGGTTCGTCTCGCTGAAACTCATCGAGACTCGATTGTTGACGTTGTTGAAACTGTGCAGCGCAGAGTTAAGGCAGAAAAACGCGCGCGAGTTTTGCAGTGGGATACTCCGCATCTCATGGCGTCAGCTGCGCGTGCATGCGTGTTGCTAGACGATGAAGTTGCAGCGAATGACATTGGTAGCACGTGGTTGCGTATGGCAGACCGTGACGTCGAAGAACTTCCCATAGAGATTCCCGCCGGACTCGGAGCAATTGCGTGGGCGGAGTCATTGTTGGCCCAGGCATCTCCAAGTGGTGGGCAGTGCGTATTGCTGCCTCATGGCATTCCTGAAACCTGGTGGGGTTCAGCATTTGAAGCACACGGCATCACGGCTGACCCGTATCGCACGATTTCTTTTGCTGTGCGTTGGCATGGCCCACGCCCTGCTGTGTTGTGGGAAATCACAGGTGCAGCCGGCTTGTTAATTACTGGCGGCGCAGCCGACCCGTCATGGCACACCACAGATGCTTCAGGTGAAGCACTGCTGGCAGCACCTATCTCTGCCAATGTGTGATTGCCTCGTCGCACTTTCAGCGAATACTGCATCTCATCTCACACTGTTCGCGAAAAACTCAGACAGGCCGCCGAATGAAGTGCAAAACATGCGATGGAATCCATCTCGCCGAGATTCAGAGACCACTCGCACCACCTATATCGAGGTTGAGGCATTTGTAGGCGACACGATTGCGTGTGCGTTGTCATTGCCAGATTGGTGTTGGGGTGCAGAGCACGGCGTTAACGAAGCTGGCGTCGCTATCGGAAACGAAACGATCTACACGACTCGTGACCCACGTGGAGTACCTGATGCGTTGATTGGTATGGATGTGGTGCGACTTGGCTTAGAACGCGCCACAAGCGCTCTGAACGCCGTTCAGGTGATGTCTGAACTCATTACACGTTACGGACAAGGTGGAAGTGGGCACGACACGCGTAATGGCGAACGCGTACGGCCATATTGGTCGAGCTTCTTGATTGCTGATGCGAACGACGCGTGGGTGATGGAAACAAGTGGAACCGACGTTGCAACCCATCAGGTCAGGTCCACTTGGGCGATTTCGAATCGAACAACAATCCCGTCGTTTGACGAGCGATATCGGCATCCTCGTCAGCCAGTTGAATTGTTGGTTGACCCAAGGCTCAATGCATCGCGCAACTTGTTGGTGGCCGGACCGCTAACAGTTGACGGCGTGCAAGAACATTTGCAGTCACATGTGGGCGGGAGAGACGGCTGGACCGTGTGCATGCATGCGGTGGTTGACGGCGAATGTGTGGAAGCCACTACCGCGTCGATGATTGTTGAACTCTCTGATGATCCGACTGTTTGGTGGGCACAAGGGTCTCCGTGTGTGACGCCGTATCAGTCAGCACAATTAAGCCAACTAAGTGGTTTATTGCCAAGTACTAGCGATCAGTGAACAACTCGAACGTATCGCCGACAGCAATATCACCACACGTTGTCACCATTGCATAGAGACGGCATTGATCGCCACGTTCATGGCTCATACGTTTGAAATCCTTTTTGAGAAACCAATCGTTGTTTTGTTTGCACGGAATTGCATACGACGTTAAGAAACCGCGCACTGCTCCAATGCGAAAATGCGCACCGGGACGAAATGCTTCAGCAGGGATGCCCGCAACGGTGATGTTTTCCCCTGCATAGCCCGGCGCAATGGGGTGACCTTCGGCTTGCAGGGTCTCAATGGCGTCTGTTGACCAAATGCACAGTGCCTGCCACGGGCGACCATGGCCGACGCGCCACGACTGCACGTCACCTTCGATGCCTTTCCATCCGATTACAGCAGAACTCAGTGGCTTCTTTGGCAATCCTTTAGATGCATGTAGGTGCGCGATAGTGCCGACATGTTCAATCGCAAGTGAGCGCATAGTGGGGAAAAATCTCCACATGGCAGCAAGAAGTGACTCGACCTGAGATTCAGAGAGTTGATCGTATTTCTCCATGACGGAAGCGTGGACTGCAGTAAATGCAGTGTCAACATTGTCAAGTGATGGCAGTGAAATTCCGGCAAGCGATGAAAATTCAGCGAGAAAACCGCGAGCACCCGCAAGCCAACCATCAGGAATTGTGGACTCGTGAGTGTGGTGACTCCAAATGTCGTTCATCTCATCGAGAGTGCCCTGTGCGTCTTGTGCGGTATACGAATAGTTGCCGACATTGATCAATGCGGAGCGGGCCATGTATGAAGCCTACGCTTCACCGTATGGCACGACCAGTTCCCACTCTTGACTACGAGCGCGAACTCATGGCAACGGGTGCACGCATCATTGCCGGCATGGACGAAGTGGGTCGTGGCGCAATTGCAGGGCCAGTCACCATCGGCGTCGTTGCAATTGATGCAACCATTGGCGCGGTGCCTGAAGGATTAGCTGATTCAAAATTAATGACACCAAAGCGCAGAGAAGCAATGGTGCCCGTTGCAAAAGAATGGGGCCTTGCATGGGCCACTGGTTCTGCAACGGCAGCTGAAATCGATAAGTACGGAATTATGACAGCTTTAAGCCTTGCGGGTAGTCGGGCATTGACAGCACTTGGCCTACGACCAGACATCATCATTCTTGATGGCAACAACAGTTTCCTTCTTGAAGAAGACGATGGGCCACGCATCGTGACGCGCATTAAGGGCGACCAGACATGTGCGAGCGTTTCAGCAGCCAGTGTGATTGCCAAAGTAGAACGTGACGCGTTAATGACGCAGTTGCATGAACAGTTTCCGCATTATGGATGGAGCGGCAACAAGGGTTATGGCGCAGCAGTACACACTGATGCAATAAAGATCCACGGAGTTACCGACTTGCATCGCAAGTCGTGGAACTTAGGTGTCTAGCTAGTCGCCAACGCGACCTACGGTTTAGGAAACTTTGATGTCTTTGAAAGGAGACACAGAGTCGATTCCCATGTCTTTTGGAAGACCAAGCACACGCTCACCAACGATGTTGCGCATGACTTCATCTGAACCACCAGCAATACGAAGACCAGGTGCTCCGAGAACGAAGTTTGACCATGCGTACGTGCCCCACTCACCACTGTCTGCGATGAGCTTTGGTCCGAGAACATGTGAAACGAATTTCACAAGACGAGCCTGGTTGTTCACCAACACCATCTTGCCAACTGAACCTTCAGGTCCAGGAAGTTTTCCGGCCTTGGCAGAAGCTGCTGTGCGCTGTGCGTTCATAGCAGCGATGCGGTAGTTCATGATGATGTCTGCAAGTTGTACGCGAATCAGTGGATCTGTATCGAGTCCGTAATGCTTCACCATTGCAATAACACGGGTGAGCAAGTTGCTGTCGCCAGCGTTGCCGCCACCGATTGATGCTCGCTCATTCATGAGTGTGGTGAGGGCCACATTCCATCCGTTGTTGATGTCACCAAGACGGTGGTCATCACGCACGCGAACTTCGTTGAAGAAGATTTCGTTGAAGCTTGCGCCACCGGTCATTTGCTTGAGCGGCCGAATTTCAACTCCAGGTGCCTTCATGTCAACAATAAAACCTGTGAGGCCCTTGTGCTTTGGCAAATCCCAATCGGTACGGCAGATGATTTCGCCGATGTCTGAATAATGCGCACCTGATGTCCACACCTTCTGACCAGTGATAATCCATTCGTCACCGTCTTTGACGGCCTTTGTGGTGAGCGATGCAAGGTCTGAACCTGCACCTGGCTCTGAGAACAATTGGCAACCAATAATTTCTGCGCTCCACATTTGCTTGATGTACAAGTCAAGAGCGGCAGGAGTTGCGTGCGCGAGAATTGTGGGAGCAACCATGCCAAGACCGATACCGAAGCAACTTTGGTCAGGAACACGGAATTGCACTTCGAGTTGGCTGTACAAGCGATCGTATGCAGATGGAAGTTCGCGGCCGCCGAATTTCTTTGGTCCAGTAATCCATCCAAAGCCAGCCTTGAATTTCTTGTTGCGCCATACTTTGGCTTCTTGTGCCTGTGTGAACTCGGCATCACGGTCACGCTCGCGATAGAAGGTGTCTGCACCTTCACCCCAGACGAATGCTTTTTCAACAGCACGCCGTTCTGAGTTTGCCTCGAGAAAGGCAAGTGCTTCTTTTTCAAATTCTGCAATCGTGATGTCAGCCATGGTGTGTGCTCCTCTGGGTGACCCCCATGGGGTCGGTTTCTCTTCGCTCTACCGTATCGGGATGTCGATTGATGGGCGAAGCCCTGTGCCAATTGACTAGCGTGGAGGCTTATGGGACAGCTTGTGGCAGTAGAACAAAAAGCTGGTGGCGCGTCCACCATTGTGCGGTTTGAGACCAATCGTTCTCTCACAGGTATGGGTCACGAGCGCTTTACTAGCGCCGCCGAAGCAAAAGGCCCTCGTCCCGCCGCGGTGATTGCCCGTCGTTTCTTTGAAGCTGGCCATGTGTCCTGGGTGCACGTCTATGGCAACTGCATCACCGCTTCGCTTGAGGCAGGTGCATCACAGGCTGACCTCAATGAAATTGTTCGCGATCTGTATCAGTACTGGAAGCCAGGCATGGTGCCTCCAACACTTGAAGAACTTCTTGCTTCGATGCCAGCAGAGACAGCTCCGGCTGCATCATCTGGTGGCGATACCGCAGCACCAACTGGTGAAGACCCGCGCATTCCGCCACACTTGTTCGAGCGCAGCCGCAACGCCCGCGCTCGTCTCGCCGCCAAGTAGTTCTCTGGCCGACTGGGGCCAGATAGTGACCAGTGGACATGAACCCAGGACATGTGCTTTATCATCTCTGCATGAGTCAATACTTTCATTCTGTTTCTCGTTCCCGTCGATCTGGCGGGGTATTGCTTCTTGTTGGTGTCTTGGCTGGTGTCACAGTTGGCGGCGGTGTTGGCGTGATTGCTGCATCGTCAACAAAAACTGTGACGGTGTGTGCGGATAAAAAGACCGGCATGTTGCGCTACGCCAAGAACGGCAAATGTGCAAAAACAGAAACGAAAGTGTTGTTGAATCAAACTGGCGCAGACGGCGTTGCTGGCGCAACTGGAGCGAAGGGCGAGACGGGAACTGCTGGAGCTAACGGCACGAATGGTACGAACGGCGCAAACACGAATTCGCAAGTGAAATACCTTTGTGGGGATAACGGAATCTCCGCGTGTGCAGTCGGTCTTACTGGTCCTGGCGGCGGAATAGTTTTTATGACTCCATCAACACCAGGGAATACGTCTGGCTTGTTTTATGAGGCTGCACCATCAACCTGGTCATCTCCGTTGGGGGACCCATTATCTGCGTGGTGTGACAACTCAAACGATCTTCTTGGGGTCGCTTCTACTGTGGCCGGTACAGGTGCGATGGATGGGGCTGCTAAAACAACAGTGATGTTGGGTGTGTGTACGAGTGGAGCTGCAAATCTTGCTGATGACTACACGGTGACTATCAATGGCGTTGTGTATGGGGATTGGTTTTTGCCATCGAAGGGTGAACTGAACCAGTTGGATGTCCACAGGGAATTAGTTGGAGTTCATTATCCCGGTGGTGCCTATTGGAGTTCGTCTGAGTATGACGGGACTTTCGCGTGGTACCAGTTTCTTGGTATGGGCCAGAGCAAAGTGGGCAAGGTATATGGCCGGTATGTGCGGCCGGTGCGAACCTTCTAGCTTTTCCTTTAAGTATTCCGGCCGTCGGGGAGCCCCTGAAACCATCGAACATATGTTCGCTACGCTGGCCCCATGGGACGCGTTGCTTTTGAAGAACTCGCAGGCATGCGTATTGCAGGCGTGGAAACAGGGGTGCAGTTTGCTGA
>WLSJ01000072.1 GCA_009705865.1 Actinomycetota bacterium
CGTGCCAAGTTCTGCCAGACGTCAATACCCTCACTCGTATCGCAGCGAAGCAGGCATACGAGCAGGCCGGAGTATCACCGTCTGACCTCAACCTTGTTGAACTTCATGACTGCTTCGCAACAGCCGAGCTTGTCCACTACGACAACCTCATGCTCTGTGAGGAGGGTGGCGCTGTTGATTTCTTCAATTCCGGTGCCACCTGGCGTGATGGTTCTATGCCAGTGAACGTTTCAGGCGGACTCGAGTCAAAGGGTCATCCAATTGCAGCAACAGGTATTGCAAACATTTGGGAAGTGTGCCATCACTTGCGTGGAGAAGCCGGACCTCGCCAAATTGAGGGTGCAAAAGTCGGTCTTGCTCATGTAATTGGTCTTGGATCTGCTTGCGGTATTCACATCCTGGAGAAGTCAGCTCTCTAACAATGCTTGCGCCAATTCACGGAACATGTGATGAGGCGTTTCACGCAGTGCGTGATGCATTTGTAAACAACTTTGTTGAACACGGAGAAATCGGTGCTTCTGTTTGCATCACCGTAAACGGCACAAAGGTCGTTGATTTGTGGGGTGGATTTTCCAACCCTGAGCGAACCTCACAATGGCAAGAAGACCAACTCGTCAATGCTTTTTCAATCGGTAAGGGCGTCACCGCCGTTGTCGCAGCTCAATGTGTGGCAAATGGTCTCATCACATACGACACTCGCGTTGCATCTATCTGGCCAGCCTTCGCTGTTCACGGTAAAGAAGAGTTGACTCTGCGAGACCTACTCGGACACCGTGCAGGGTTACCTGCCATTCGCAAGCGTCTGGCACCAAACGCAATGTTCAATTGGAAGCTCATGACTGAGAGCTTGGCTACAGAGACACCGTGGTGGCCAGCAGGAGAAGAACACGGCTATCACGTCAATACGTACGGGTTTCTGGTCGGTGAAGTTCTCCGACGTGCTACTGGCAAATCCGTGGGGCAGTTAATTTCTGAAACGATAGCCACGCCTCTTGGCGCTGAAATATATTTAGGAACCCCCACCCATTTACATTCGCGTATCGCAGATTATGAATGGCCAAATGATCCCTTCCCTGAAGCCGAACCGGCTGGGTTAGACGATGAACAGCTCCTTCAATTCAACACGTACTACAACCCCTCAGGACTCTCCGGAGCAGGCGTTGTAAATACTGCACCGTGGCGTCTTGCCGAAATGCCAAGCACCAACGTTCACGCTTCAGCTCGCGCTATCTCCACGTTGTACACGTCGCTTGCTCATGGAGGCACTCACAACAATGTCTCTTTGCTTCCTCAAGAAGTTCTGAACACCGCATCGTCAGAGGTGTCATATGGCGATGACAGAATTCTTCACCGCACGTCCCGATTCGGTCATGGGTTTCAGTTACCCATTCCCGAACGCGGTTTTGGCCCGAATGTTGAATCATTCGGACATTTCGGCGCCGGTGGTTCAGTTGGTTTCTGCGACTCAGTCGCCAAAGTCGGTTTTGGCTATGTGATGAATCAGATGGGACCACGCTGGCAAAACCCGCGCAATCGCGCACTAATTGACGCTCTGTATTCATGTCTTGAATAACTGTCCGTTCGCTGAAATAGGTTTTCTACTTCCGCCTGGCATCACTCGATACATACCCTGGGAAACACAAAAGCGGCGCCGAAGCGCCGCTCTGTAATGGTGTCGAAGGGGGGACTTGAACCCCCACGCCCTTGCGGGCGCCGGCCCCTTAAGCCGGTGCGTCTGCCTATTTCGCCACTTCGACGTGGATGTCAGGATACCGAGATAGCCCGACGAATCAGACCTTCTAATTCAATAGAAAAGCGAGAGCTACGACTGTAAACAACCAAATGGTTGCAAAAACAGTAGTTATGCGGTTGAGGTTGCGCTCAGCAGCCGCTGACCCGAGAGCTGCCCCGCTGGCACCGCCGAACATGTCGGACAACCCGCCACCTTGGCCACTATGCAGCAAAACACCCACGATGAGGGACAACATAGACACAACGTTCACTACAAGGGTGATGTACATAACAATCGATCGCACGAAGAGAAATCCTATCGCCCTACTGGGCTCTATTGCCTATAGCAACAGGGGTCTCTTCAGGGAAATGGCACGCAACTAAGCGCCCAGAGCCATCATCTGTCAAAAGAGGCTCCTGTTCCTCACACAGGGCCTCAGCCTTCCAGCATCGGGTTCTAAACCGGCATCCTGACGGTGGGTCAATAGGAGACGGCACGTCGCCTTGAAGCCGAATGCGACCTGCACCCCCACGAGATGAAGGATCCTGAATAGGCACAGCAGACAAAAGGGCTTTTGTGTACGGATGGGCCGGATGTGTGTACACAGTTGCAGCAGGACCGCGCTCAACAATTTTGCCCAAATACATCACCGCTACTTCATCTGCGATGTGTCGAACAACGGAAAGGTCATGGGCTATGAAGACGAGAGACAGATTCAGCTCTGCCTGCAAGCCTTCGAGCAAGTTCAAAATCTGTGCCCGAACAGACACATCCAATGCTGAGACAGGTTCGTCAGCAATTACAACAGAAGGATTCAGAGCCAGCGCCCGTGCAATGCCTATGCGTTGACGCTGCCCACCTGAAAACTCATGCGGGTACCTATTGAAATGTTCAGGATTCAGACCAACAAGTTTCATCAGTTCACGCACGCGAACCGGTGTTGCCTCCTTATCGAACTGCCCTTGCACAGTGAACGGCATACCAATTATCTGACCAATGCTGTGTCGCGGATTCAGTGATGACACTGGGTCTTGAAAGATCATCTGCATCTGTTGACGAACATCACGCAATTCTTTTCCAGACGTATGAGTGATATCCGCACCATTCAGAATTACCTGCCCACTTGTGGGCTCAATCAATCGGGTCAAAACGCGCGCAAGGGTAGATTTGCCACATCCTGATTCACCAACGATGCCGAGTGTCGCACCTTTGCGAAGAGTCAGAGACACCCCGTCAACGGCCTTAACACTTTTATCAGGGCGACCCAATAAACCACTGGAACCTGTGGGGAAATACTTCACCAGGTTGATTGCCTGCAGTGCAATATCAGAGTTCATCGCGCACCCGTCCCTGTTCCAATGGAAACAAGAACCTCATCTGCCAGATGGCAGGCACTGCGTGAACCGTTATTCCCTACTGGCCTCAATACAGGTTTTTCCGATTGGCATCGACTTCCACTTCCAAGTGAATGAACACATCGCGGATGAAAAGCGCAGCCTTCCGGCAGCGAGATGAGGGAAGGGGGTGAACCACTGATGGTGAAGAGGTCCCCTCTTTTGCTCGCTCCGTAACTAGAAACAGATCCCAACAGACCCCAAGCATATGGATGCGTTGGCGCATGGAAAATAGCTTCAACATCAGATTGCTCAACAATACGTCCCGCATACATAACAATCACATCTTGAGCAACTTCTGCCACTACTCCTAGGTCGTGAGTGATGAGCAAGATGGTCATGCCAAATTCCTTTTGCAAGTCCATCATCAGATCCAAAATTTGTGCTTGCACAGTCACGTCTAGTGCTGTGGTTGGTTCATCAGCAATCAGAAGACGGGGGCTATTGATCAAAGCAATTGCGATGACGATTCGTTGCCGCATGCCACCTGAAAATTGATGCGGGTATTCATCAATTCTTTTCTCAGGGCTCGGAATCCCGACCTTTATCATCATTTGTAAGACGACTTGACGGGCATCCTTTTTTGAGACCTCGGGGTGATGCACCAAATAGGCTTCTGCGATCTGGTCTCCGACTGTGTAATACGGATTAAGAGCAGACATAGGATCTTGGAAAATCATGGCGACTTCGCTGCCACGAAGCCCGCGAACTACAGACTCATCGGCAGACAGAACGTCGACTCCACCAAGAAGTATCTTTCCAGTAGTAGTGGCTGTTGAGGAATTGTTCAGTCGCAAAATGGACCCTGCCATAACTGATTTTCCTGAACCACTCTCTCCTACTATGCAGACCGTTTCTCCGGCATACACATCAAATGACACACCATCTACAGCACGTACGACGCCGTCGTCAGTTGTAAAACTAACTTGCAGGTTCTGAACCGACAGAACAGGTTCTGAATCATGGTTTCTCATGACACCCTCACCCGAGGGTCAAGGAATCCGTAGGCGATATCTACGATGACATTCGCCAAAACAATAAAAACAGCAGCAATCATTGTGGTGCCGACCAACACTGGAAGATCCGAGTCGACCACAGCGCGAATCGACATTCGACCCATACCCGGCAACGAGAACACACTCTCAGTGATAATTGCTCCTCCCAAGAGTCCGGCAAAGTCCAAACCTGCGATAGTCACGATTGGAATGAGAGCCTGACGCATAACGTATCGACGCAGAATCACACGAAGACGAAGTCCTTTGGCTACTCCAAGACGAACAAAATCTTCATTCATAGCTTCCAGCATTCCGTTGCGCGTGAGCCTGGTGTATGACGCAGCTGAGATAATGGCCAACACCAACCACGGCAGGATCATTGCTGTGATAAACGCCGGGAAATTGTCAAGCGGTGATTCGTACGACGGGAACGGAAGAATTTGAAACCAAATAACTATGGAGAACAGTGCTAGCAAGCCGAAATAGAAAGTCGGCAAACTGACACCAACGGAAGCAAACGCGGTAGCTAAGCGATCTTGCCATTTGCCCTTATTGAGTGCAGCAATTGCCCCAACCCCAATACCAATCATCATCCACAAAATAAAGGCACCGATGGAGAGATAAGCAGTTACAGGAAAGGTCTCCCCAATGAGAGAAGTAACGCAAGCGTGTTGATTAAACGAATAGCCAAGAGATGGTGCGGGACATGTAAACGCTGCAGTTCCGATTCCGTAGTCTCGGCCCACAAATATGCCCTTTAGGAACAACCAATATTGTTCAAAAATTGATTTGTCATACCCGAGGCGAATTCGGTTTGCTGCAATAGTTTCAGGCTTGCAGTGAATACCACACGACAATGCAGCAGGGTCCGTTGGCAACAGAGCAAACAAGAAATAGGTGAAAACCGACACCGCGATGAGAAGAACTATCGCAAAAAACAGGCGACGAATAATAAAAAGAAGCAAGGCTAAATCCTACGAGAAGGCAGCGAACATTGGAAATGAAACAAAGATGGAGGTGCCAGCAATGCCGACACCTCCATCTTTTCGTTCAGAAGTGAATCAGGAATTGATGCTGAGTTCACCGAAGTTGAATGATCCGTATGGGCCCCATTGGTAAGCATTGCCAACCTTTGATCCCCAAATGGATTGTGCCTTAACGAATGTTCCTGGTAATGCCCACAAACGGTCCACCACGAACTGGTTCAGTTCTTGCCACTGCTTACCTTGAGCTGCACGATCAAGGTTTACCTTGGCTGCATCAACAGCTGTTTGGAACTCTGCGTAGTCAGGATCAGCATCGTTATGAGTGAGGTTGAAACCACCCGACGTTGCAAACAATTCAGGGATAACAGTCGAAGCGTTCAACCAGTCAGGTGCCCAACCGCCACGTGCGAGGTCGTATACGGCATCAGGTGCCATCACAGTTGGCCAATACTTACTTGCTTCAACAGCTTCGCCCTTGATGGTGATTCCGGCTTTCGCTTGAGACTCAATCCAAATTGCAATTGCCTTCGCCCAGACAGGAGTATCGGGGTACGGATACACGAGACCATCAGCTGCATGTTGTGCAACTTCAGGGCAACTTGTCTTGGCAGCTTCCATTGCGGCCTTAGCAGCCTCAACGTTAGGTGTGCCATCTTCATTAAGGCCTTCAAGCATTTTTGACTTTGCATAGTCAGCGGCTAGCGCTGGCTTAATAAAGCCGTCTGCGTAATCTCCTGTGTACGGTCCGCCACCAGCTTTGCGCAAGGCATCACGGTCAAGGGCCAAATAAACAGCTTTACGAACATCGAGACAAGGAACGCTCTTCACGTTGACGTTTGTATAAGTAACGAACGGATCGAGATAGTCGACACGACGGTTCTTGAACGCATCGTCTTCAAAAATTGTTTGAAGGTTCTCTGGCTGAATGCCTTCAGACACTGCGAACTGGTCGTCTCCGGCATCCTTAATCATTCTTTCATCAATCACCGAGGCATCAAGGCCGAATTCGTACACAATCGAATCAGCGTAAGCATGACGGAGCGGGTCAGAGGCCTGATCCCATTTGTCGTTGCGAACGAGGACAAGAGACTTACCAATTTCGTAACTTTCAATTTTGTATGGTCCAGATGACACTGGCTTCATATCGTAGTTTTCACCAGTGTCCAAAGCCTTTGGAACTGGGCTGAAAGCAGTAAGAGTTGTCGTGTAGTTGAAGTCAGCAACAGGAACCTTCAAATTGAAAGTGACCGTCTGATCAACACAATTCACAGCCTTATCGAAGGCTGCTTGCTGATCAGCAGTTGCCTTATAAGGTCCTGGATAATCGGCGACATCGATGTACGACATCGCATAAGAAGGACCATCAGTAATGATGTCGGTTGCAAACGTACGTGAAACACCATATGCAACGTCTGCACATGTAATTGGAGATCCGTCTTCAAACGTTCCACCACCAGCCAGAGTGAACGCCCAGGTCTTGCCTTCGTTGGTCACTGTTCCGGTGTCTGTTGCGAGGTCAGCAGTAATTTCTGAACCTTCATCGCCTCCTGCGTACTTGTACGACGTCAGTGTTCGGTGCATCGTTGACACAGCAAACGCCATGTCTGTACCCGTGTAGTTACGTTGTGGGTCAAGGTGAGCAATTTGTTCACCAAGGGTCAAGATATGAACCGTGCCACCCTTTTTAGGTGCCCCAGCAGGACCGCCGCCACTGTTACTACTTCCGCACGATGCGACCAGGACTGATGCAGCAATGCTCAGGCCTATTGCACCGAAGATTGATTTCTTCTTCATGATTATCTCCCCAAAGACCACTCGGCCTTTTTCAGTTACTCAATGGTAGCCACATCCTGTACGGATGATGAACAAATCGATAGTGGGGAGCTAAACGCCTTATTACAGTAGGTTTTGGCGGTCGCCTTTGGGGTCCAAAGCATCTCGCACGGCGTCCCCAACAATATTGAAGGCCAATACCAGCACGATCAGCGCTATCCCCGGAATGAACAAATAGGTGGGGTCAGATCGGTAGTACTTCACTGAGTCCCCCAACATCACTCCCCACGAAGCAGCTGGTGCAATCATGCCTAGACCCAAGAAAGACAACGTGGCTTCTGTCGACACGTACCCAGGAAGACTCAGCGACACAATCACAATGACCGGCGCCCACAGGTTCGGGAGCAGTTCCTTAAAGATGATGTGTGAGTTGCTTGCCCCACAAGAACGAGCTGCCTCGACGAATTCGCGTTCGCGTAGAGACAAAGTTTGACCGCGCACAACACGCGCTACGTATACCCACCCGAACAGTGAAAGCACAAGAACAATGTACGTCAAACGAGCTGGGTTACCTTCGGGGACACCGATTGCCTCAAGTCGTTGTGTAAAGGGTCGTGTTAAAGCAATAATCAGCAGGAACGAAGGAAACGCAAGAGTTAAATCAGTCATGCGACTGATTACAGCATCAATGCGTCCACGTTTATAACCAGCTACTACTCCGAGCACCACACCAATAGTTGTGGTTAAGAAAGTTGCAATGAACCCCACCATCAGTGAAACACGTGCGCCATACAAAAGGCGGGCCAAGATATCGCGACCGGTTCCGGGCTCGACGCCTAGTAAGTGTTCGAACGAGATGTTTCCAAATGGTCCGTTTGGCAACCCGTAATCATTAAGTGCAGCTCCATCAAGTCGCGTAGGACTAATTCCTAACAACGCACAAATAACTGGAGCAAACAAAGCAACTACTACATAGGTAGCAATGACGGCAACAGCAAACATGGCCACCTTGTCTTTGCGAAATCGCATCCATGCAAGTTCGCGCGGAGACTTACCCACTATTTCAGTAGCAATAACTACGTCATCGTGATCAAGTTCGGCAAATGTGCTCATGGGTTCACTCCTCGTGCAGACGATACTGCACAATTCGGGCGAACTCGTCCGGATCGATACTTGCTCCACCCACTAATGCCCCATCGATATCTGTCTGGCGCATCAGTTCGGCGATGTTTGCAGCTTTGACAGAGCCGCCGTATTGAATACGAACCGCGGCGGCAGTTTCCGCTCCGAACAACACGCCCACTTCTTGGCGAATTGCGTGACACACCTCTTGGGCATCAGCTGTCGTGGCGGTCTTCCCTGTACCGATCGCCCAGATGGGTTCGTATGCCACCACAAGACTTGCAACCTGTTCAGGCGTCGCCTTGGCGAGCCCCGAACGAAGTTGACCAAGAACTTTTTCAAGAGTTGATCCTGATTCACGCTCAGCAAGCGTTTCACCCACGCAGAGAATAGGAACCATCTTGTTAGCTAGAACTGCAGCAACTTTCTTCTGCACCATCTCGTCTGTTTCGCCGAATAATTCACGACGTTCACTGTGGCCACAGATGACGTACTTAGTACCTAGCTTCGCTAGAAAGGCCGGAGACACTTCCCCAGTAAACGCACCACTGTTTTCGTAGTGGCAATTCTGTGCCCCGAGCATGAACTTCAGATCATCGGCATCTATCAACGTTTGGACACTACGTATATCGGTGAATGGCGGATGAATACTGACATCGACCACTGCAAAATCATCTTTACCGACCAAATACGCAAGTTTCTGGATGCATTGAATTGCCTCATAGTGATTCTGATTCATTTTCCAGTTACCACTAATTAGCGAACGACGTTGATTATTTGACATTTGAAGCACCTCTCAATGCAGCCAAGCCAGGCAAATCGCCTAGCTCGAGGAGTTCTAACGAAGCACCACCACCGGTGGACACGTGATCAATTTCATCATCCAA
>WLSJ01000073.1 GCA_009705865.1 Actinomycetota bacterium
GTTCAAATCTTGCCCCCGCCACTAATACAACAAGTCTAAAATCCCAGCCTCTCCACAGAGGTTGGGATTTTGGTTATCTGGCTACTTGCAGGCTTCCAGTTCGTACATGGGGACTCCGTTAAGCGGAACCCACAGGCCGGCGCCCACTTGGCGAAAGTACTTCGAAAGATGTCCTCGGTACCACTGTGCAGATCGTTGGTACACCTGAAGGTCTGTGGCATCTTCATCGACGATGTTCTCGTAGTCCCATTTCGTTGGTAACTCGAGGTACATAACGTGGCGAGTAGCTGCAGACAGATTTTCAAATGCTTGCACTACTGATGCGTTGTCGAGATACTGCAACACGCTGTGACACACCACTAAATCAAATTTTCCACGAGGACGCCACGAGGCAATGTCGCGGCGCTCGTGGTTCCATGTTGCACACGCATGTTCACTCACATCGATAGAACGAACAGAGACGTTGGGGTAGGAGTCGTGATACCAATCACGCCACATTCCCATTCCGGAACCCACGTCTAAAACAGAAGCGATACGTATATCCCACCATGCGGCGAGGTGATGAACAGCCGTTGCGAGGTGGGCAATTCTCTCGTAGTCGTGGGCGCCGTTGTCTCCGTAAAAGCGCTGGTAGTACGCAGTATCAAATTTGAGCATTGTTGTACGTTAGGACGCAGTCCCACGTGACACCCAAACATCGACGCTCACATGAGTAGTGGGTGTTGCATTGGCAGCTGTTTGCCAGACAAGGGGGGTCATGGAGAACAAGTCGCGTGCAGCTTCAATTGAGAGGTCGAGATCAAATTGAATTCGTTTGGCGTGTTGGGCCTGTACTGGTGGTTCGCTTCGGCGCTCTTCTCGTTCAAGAATGGATTGGTCGCGCTGTGGGCGCATCTGTTGCAGATGGTGGGGTCCTGGGGTGACAGTGACCCAAGTGCCGCCTGGTTGCAGTACGCGCTGAAATTCCTCAAATGAGTGTGGTGAAAAAACAGAAAATACTGCTGCACATGAATGGTTCATGATGGGCAATCGAAAAGCTGAAGCCACAGCACACCGTGCAGTGGGAATCAATTTATTGGTTAATTGGACTGCCTTTTTTGCAATATCAATGGCGTACTTTTCTGTGGCATCGATATGTGTGAGGTAAAACCCTTCGCCACATCCGACATCAAGAACTGGACCATCGATAACACCGAGCGATTCTTTTAGTGCAGTTGCGATTGGCATGTATGAATGTGTTGCGAAGAATCTGCGCCGGGCAAGTAATGATTCTGGAGTGTCGCCAGATGTCGTGGCCGTTGGTAGTCGTCCTCCAACAATCAGATTGATGTAACCCTCTCGAGAACGATCGAAAGAATGACCGTTTACGCAGTGAGCCTCGTGTTGAGCGAGTTTCAATTCCGTTGAACAATGAGGGCAAGAAAACACCGCGGATTCCTCAATGTGCTCGGCCATGGGGGAAGTCTGGCACCGCTTTTCAGATATTTGCGTATTTATCGAACTATTCAATATCCCCGTGGCTGGTATCTGAGGTGTTCTCACTAGCCTGTACACGGCAACAACCCGAAAGATGGCCACAATGACCGGAAATTCAGTATTTCGACATCAGCATGCTGGCGTTCTAAGTGTTGCCTCAGTTGATGCTCCAAATATTGTCACGTCCGATTGGATCGACGAACAATTAGCAGAGGTGTATCAGCGCAACGGCTTGAGGGCTGGGCTACTTGCCGGACTTGCAGGGGTTGAAGAACGTCGCTGGTGGGATGCAGATGTGTCGTTTTCTGATGCTGCCGCGTTGGCTGGTCAGTTAGCAATCGAAAAAGCCGGCATTGATCCGTCACAAATCGGAGTGCTGATTTCTACGTCAGTGTGTAAGGAACACCTTGAACCTTCGGTCGCATGTCTTGTGCATGAACGATTGAAATTGTCATCATCCTGCTTGAATTTTGATATTGGAAATGCATGCCTTGGGTTTGTTAATGCGATGCACCTTGCTGCAACCATGATTGATTCTGGGTCAGTTGAGTACGTGCTGATTGTTGATGGCGAAGGAAGTAGGCGCACGCAAGAAGCAACACTTGAACGTCTCCGACAGCCAGACTCAACTGCACTTGATGTGTTTTCTGAGTTTGCATCTCTCACTCTTGGTTCCGGTGCTGCAGCAATGGTGATGGCTAGCGCTAATCGTCATCCAGAGACTCATCGTCTCATTGGGGGCATGGCTCGCGCGGCTACGCAACATAATTCTTTGTGTGTCGGAGATCTTGAACGCATGACAACTGATACTCATGGGTTGTTAGTGGCAGGTCTTGACTTAGCTGAAGAAGCTTGGACAGAGGCTCTTGTCGACTTCGATTGGAGTGCAGGCATTGATTGGTACATCTTGCATCAGGTAAGCAAAGTGCACACCACGATGTTGTGTGATCGTCTTGGTCTTGATTCCACGAAAGCGCCAATTACATTTCCGCATTTTGGAAACATTGGACCTGCAGCAATTCCCATCACGCTGGCAAGTGTGCAAGACAAAATCAAGCCAGGTGAGCGAGTGCTGTGTCTCGGAATTGGCTCAGGCCTCAACACCAGCGCACTTGAGATTCTCTGGTGAACAAGGCCAGTCCGCTCGATGCCACATTGGCTTCGTTCGGACTTGACCCTTCGTGGTCGCGCACTCTTGAAGTGCCAAGTCATGATGGTGCAGTTCATCGGTGGCATCTGCTTGGGAAACCAGGGACTAGTGACAAAGCGCCGGTGGTGTTGTGTTTGCACGGCAACCCCACGTGGTCGTTCTTGTGGTCACGACTTATGCATGAACTCGGTGATGAATTTCGAATAATTGCACCAGACCAATTGTCAATGGGTTTGTCCGAGCAGGTGGCATCGCGGTCGTACCGTGAACGCGTTGCAGATCTTTCTGACTTGATTAATGCGCTGCATATATCTGCACCAATGTGGTTGGTGGCTCAGGACTGGGGCGGCGCAATCGCTATGGGGTATGCAGTTGCGCATCCAGAACGCATTGCAGGGTTGGTGTTATCGAACACTGGAATCGCAATTCCGGTTAATCGTCGCGCACCCATGTTGATTCGGTTAGCAGCGGCAACTGGTCTTCATCGATTCGTTACGAAGAACACACAAATTTTCGTACGAGGCACGCCATTGCTTCCGGGGCGAGGAATCACACGCGTGCAGCGTGATGCATTGGCGTTTCCGTACCGACGCAGACAAAGCCGTCATGGTGTTGCTGACTTTGTCGCTGATGCTCCGCTGAATGAAAAGCACGTGTCTTTTAGAGATATTGCACATGTTGCTGAACAACTGCCGAACCTAGACATCCCGGTTCGTTTGGTGTGGGGTTCGCGAGACCCTGTCTTTAATGACGATTTTGCTCACGATCTAATGAACCGATTTACCAACGTGGCACTGCACCGCATTGCCGATGCAGGACATCTAGCAGTTTTAGAAACATCAGTTGCACCTTTGGTGCGCGCAGCTATCGAAGAACAGGCCGTGGATTCACCTGTTCCTTTGGCAGAAAGAAGTGAGAATGAAGTTGCGACCCTGTGGTCTCAAATTGATCACTGGAACAATGTCAATGAAATAGCTATCAGCGATGCTGCTGCAGATAGTTCTGTTACTCGGCCTGAGTTCGCAGCTCGCGTAGCAACGTATGCCGAAGAACTGCATCGACGCGGAGTGCACCATGGTGACCGCATTGCAATATTGGTGTCACCAAGCATTGACCTCATTGCAGTGGTGTATGCCTGTTGGCGTATAGGCGCAGTTGCAGTCATTGCTGATCGGGGGCTTGGGCTTCGTGGGTTACGCAATGCTGTTCGTGCATCTCGAGTGAAATTCGTTATTGGCCCAGTACGAGCTGGTGCAGCAGTGCGTGTGTTGCGATGGGCCCCGCGATCAGTCTTTATCCGGTTAAACACATTGGCTTCAGCTCCGGTGGTGTCATTGGTTGCTGATGTCACTGCACCTGAACCACGCCCAGATGATCTCGCCGCTGTGCTGTTCACTTCCGGAGCTACCGGCCCGGCAAAAGGCGTGCGATACACACATCGTCAGTTGTATGCACAGCGTGATGCACTGCAAAGAACGTACGCCATAACTCCGCACGATAGTTTCGTAGCTGCTTTCGCACCGTTTGCGCTGTACGGACCTGCGCTTGGTATCGCAACTGGTCTTGCTGATATGGATGTCACATCTCCCAGCACTTTGACCGCATCTGCACTCGATGATGCATGTAGGCGAATCAATGCAACCATGGTGTTCGCATCACCTGCTGCATTGGCAAACGTTGTTGCAACAGCAACTGACAGTTTGACCCACTTACGAAATGTAAGACTTGTTATGTCCGCAGGAGCACCAGTTCCTATTAAGACGCTGCACAGCATGTCTGCACTCTGCCCAGATGCGCAACTGCATACTCCTTATGGAATGACCGAGATGCTGCCAGTAGCTGATGTTTCGCTCGACCAGTTAGTGCGCATCGGAGACGGACAAGGAGTCTGTGTTGGTCAACCTGTTGAAGGATGTGAAGTTCTTGTAGACACTTTGAATTCTGAAGTGATGGTGTCAGGGCCTTGGATGTCAGCAGGATATGACTCGTTGTGGTTTACCGAATACAGCGCGCGACCTGTTCATGTGTCGAATGGGCAAGCAACTAAATGGCATCGAACGGGAGATGTTGGACATCTTGATGGTGAAGGCAATCTGTGGATCGAAGGGCGCGCAGTTCATGTCATTCACACATCTCACGGGGCTGTAGCTCCCGTACCATTAGAAGTTGCCACGGAAACGCTGCCAACAGTTGTTCGTGCAGCAGCAGTGGGCGTCGGCCCCATTGGGGCGCAGCAGATAGTCATCGTTGTGGAAACAAGCAATAACGAGAATGGGCAGGCGAGCGCGCAACTATCTCGCGACGTACGCACGGCGCTGTTTCCTCAGGCAATAGCAGCAGTATGGACCACGAAGCATCTTCCTGTTGACATCAGACATAATTCTAAAATTGATCGAACAGCTGTGAGTCGTGAAATGTCACACCTTCTGTCAGGACGAAAGAAATGAAAGTTCTGGTCACGGGCACAGGCAGCATGCTTCTTCGAGGAATTGCTAATGAACTCATCAATCGCGGAGATGAAGTGGTGTGCCTACAGCGTCGTCCCGCAGATGCAGGCATAAACCAGAACTCCAAACATGTCTCGGCTGATATTCGTGATGTTGAAGCGGTGACTAGTGCGGCATCTGGCTGTGACGCCATCATTCACGGCGCTGCGCGAGTTGGAATCGTGGGGAAGTGGCACGACTTTCAGACAACAAACGTGCAGGGTACGGAGAATGTAATTACTGCTGCGAAAAAACAGAATGTATCGCGGTTGGTATTTGTCTCAACTCCGTCTGTTGCTCACACAGGTCAATCTTTGGTGGGTGCACCGGCTACCCCAGCCACAATTGGTCGAAAGAGCTCCTTCTATGCAGAGTCAAAGGCAATAGCTGAACGCATCGCACTAGATGCGAACAGTGAGCACTTAGCTGTTCTTGCGATTCGTCCTCATTTGGTATGGGGACCAGGTGATACTCAACTCATCGGACGTATTGTTGAAAGAGCCTCAAACGGACGATTAGCGATTATTGGTAATGGCAATGCATTGGTAGATACCACATATGTGGATAATGCGGTCAGTGGACACGTGGCGGCACTCGATGCGCTTCATGTCGGCGCGAATTGTGCTGGAAAGGCGTATGTACTTTCAAATGGTGAGCCACGTACCGTGCATGAATTATTCAGATCAATCTGCAGTGCGGCAAATCTGCCATATGAACCGCGTCATATCCCATTAGTTACTGGGCTATTTCTTGGGTCCGTTGTTGAACGTGTGTGGCCGTTACTTCGGTCGTCTGAACCACCAATTACACGGTTCGTTGCAGAACAACTGGGAACTGCACATTGGTTTGATCAGCGTTCATTCCAGAACGATTGTTCTTGGACGCCGCTCGTTACTTTAGATGAGGGATTTTCTCATCTTGCACAGTGGTTTGCCGCGCAATAGATGGTTCTAAATTTTGTAGACCAATGATGCAGTTGCACACAGCTTGCCACTGGTGGCTCCTCGAACTTCTGCACGACAGAAAGCAATTGAGCGACCGCGTTTCGTTATCCACCCTTCGCACACAGCGTCTTCGTTAGCGACAGCCGATAGATATTCGACATTCATGCTGATGGTGAGGAATGAACCAGACATCACGGGTCCACCTACTGCAGGGACAACTGTTGTATCAATCAGGCTTGCAATTGCTCCACCATGCATGATTCCGGCTGGTTGATTCATTTCCTGTCGTGCGGGAAGACGCATGCGCGCATAATCAAGCTTGATCTCTTCGACAACGAACCCAAGATAGACCGCAAAATTTGTGTCTTGCTCCCATCGGGGGAACTGTTGCCAGAAAGCTGATTGCTCTGCCGTCAGCGGCTGGAATTGATCGGCAATCATTTTAGAGTGAGTAGACGCGAGTAGCAGTGCCGCTGAACATGCTGTCTTTTTCAGATTCAGAAAAAGAAGCTGTCATTTTTTTGAATGCGTTCCACAGCACGGTGTACGAGATGGACCAGCGGTCGACAGGAAAGTTTGATTCAAACATGCATCGATCTGGACCAAAGCATTCAATTGCATGGTCGTAGTAGCGCTTCTGCACCGCGATGAATTCATCTGATGTAGGGGGAGAATCAGCAGTGTCCCAACCAAAACCGTTATCCGGCATTGCGAGTCCACCGAGTTTAAGAACAACGTTTGAACACTGCGCGATAAGAGCAAAGTCTTTCTTCCACTGTTCAAAAATCTCATTGCGCTGAGACGCGTATGGACCAACACCAAGAGGAGTTCCGAAATGATCAAGAATCATTGTTGTGCTTGGCACAGCACGAGCTAATTCAAGAAACTCTTGATTCTGGTAGTGGTAGTGCCACGTGTCGTATGTCAGTCCACGAGCCCCCAGTGTTGCAACGCCTCGACGAAAATTTGGATCCTTATAGAGGTCTTTAGGTGCGCGACCAGGAATTCGCAGAATCTTATGATCAATAGCGTGTGAGAGCGCATCGCGGATTCCTCGCAATAGGCCACCGCCAGCAACTTCGTGTGCATCCAGAATTGCAGAAAGGTCATCTCGACGGAGGTCTGCATGAGCAACGATTCCAGAAATAAGATGTGATGGGTCACGTCGTGCTTCAGCTGCGACAAACTCAGTCTCGCCTAACGGGGCTAGGTGATCAGGTCCGTCTGTTCGGTAACTTGCGCCGCACTCGATGAATACAGTTTTTACGATGTGATGGCCGGCGTCTGTGTCTCCGTGCAGTTCGTTCAGTCCATAGGGCAGAGCGCCACCCTCAGGCCACAGATGGTGATGTGGGTCAACGATTGCGCGAAGGGGGTCAACGATGTCTTCTTGGACTTGGTTAAGCCACTCGGTAGTGCCTGGAATGAAGTTGCTCATAGGAAAGTTCTAGTACCTTGACCTGTGATTTCACATTGTTGGGGTTGAACAGATGCCCCTGACACCTTTCTTGTCGTAAAACAAGGCAAAATGGACACCGATGTTGACCGCCCGCCGTCTGAATACCTATGTCTGTGTTTTGTCGCTTCTATTGGTGATTCTCGTTCAACAAGTTGTGGCATGGGGTTGGTTGTCAGACCTTGATGAATCAGCGGGAAATACGGCAAAAAAACTTCGAGCATCTCAGGACATTTTTTCTGTGACGGTGATGTTTGGATTGCGCGGAATCATCTTGACGGTCTGTCTTCCAGTACTTGGGTGGTTGTCATGGAAACGAAAATCCTGGGTACCTATCGCAGGGTTTGTATTAGTGCTGCTTTTTGAAACTGGAATAGCTGGGGCACTAAAGATTGCGATTGGTCGAATATTTCCGTATCAATTCGACGATTTCTTCTACAGCATGTTGGTAAACGTTGATGAGAAAGCATTTCCATCCGGGCATGCGGCGAATTCGGTAGCGCTATGGGGGTACATGGCGTGGTATTTCACCTGCGCGGGAACGATAGCCAGACGAATTGCGGTGTCAGCAGTAGTGGTAGCAAGTTGCACTGTTGTTGTGTCGTCGTGGCTGATCAGAACACATTGGCCGACAGACCTGATAGCGGGATGCATCATTGGTTGTATCGCACTTCTAGGTGTGATTGGTTTGTATACGGCTCTCGGTCTTAATCCTGAGGCCAGGATTCACCACTCGCCAAAAGTTCATCGCGAAACTGCGGATGCGCAATAGCTGCTAACGCATGTGCGCGTTCGCGAATAGTACGACCTTCTAATTCGGCAACACCAAATTCAGTAATAATCGTGTCGACTTGATGGCGTGGGGTACTAACAACGCTTCCTGAAGGAAGAATGCCCATGATGCGACTTGTGAGTATGCCATTGACCATTGTGGTGGACGGCAAACAAATCAGACTTCTGTCAGACGAATCAAGCCCTGGCCCGGATACAAAATCTTCATGCCCGCCAACGCCGCTGAACTGTGTTCCGCCGATTGTGTCGGCAACAACTTGACCCGCAAGGTCAACGGCGAGCGCTCCATTGATGGTGACCATGTTGCGATTTTTTGCAATGAGTTCTGGCGAGTTCACAATCCGTACGGGCAAGAACCGCACGGCATCGTTGTTGTGAAGCCATGTGTACAGCTCTGGGATTCCCGCAGCAAACGTTGTAGGCGA
>WLSJ01000074.1 GCA_009705865.1 Actinomycetota bacterium
GGCATGAAAGTCGTATACACGCCAGCGCACCTGCTTCATGATCCGCATACGGAGATTGAAAAAGGAACAGTTCATTCGCCGTTCGAACATATTGGTCGTGGCGAGATAATCCGTGAAGTGTTGTCGACTGATTCACGGTTCGATTTTCTTACTCCCACGCAATGGGGGATTGACCCCATTAACGCTGTTCACGACTCAGGGCTTGAACGTTTTCTCACCACTGCGTGGCAGGAATATCAAGACATCATTGGTCCGTGCCGTGAAGTGACACCGGAAGTTTTTTATAGCCAGGCGCTGCGCAACAAGATGTCTCTTGGTGCAGAGCCTGCTTCGATTAGTGGTCGTCTTGGCTGGTGGTGTTTTGAAACAACTACACCATTGACCGAAGGCACCTATGAAGCTGCTCGTGGTGCAGTTGATACTGCAATGACTGCAATGCAAGTAGTGCTTGACGGTGAGAAGGCTGCATACGGCTTATGTCGTCCGCCAGGGCACCATGCCACCACGTCGTTGTATGGCGGCTATTGCTTCTTTAACAACGCAGCAATTGTTGCTCACCACGTTGCAAAAACTCGCGGAGTCAAAGTGGTGGTGCTTGACGTTGATTATCACCACGGCAATGGCACGCAAGAGATTTTCTATGACCGCGATGACGTGATGTACGTGTCGCTACACGGGGACCCTGCACGCGCATACCCATATACGATCGGTTACGCAGATGAGACTGGTACGGGTAAGGGCCGTGGAAGCAATATCAATGTTCCGTTTGCTGCACGCACGGGTGATGACGTGTATGTCAATGCGCTGGCTGATGTGATGAACAAGATTCATGCGTTCGGTGCAGACATGATTGTGGTGTCGCTAGGGCTTGACACGTTTATTACAGACCCGATTTGCGATCTGTCTGTCACTACAGACGGCTTTCGTCGATGCGGTGAATTAGTGAAGCAGCTTGGTCTTCCTGCAGTAGTTCTGCAAGAAGGCGGTTACGACGTAGAGAATCTCGGCATCAATGTGCAGAGTTGGCTGGTAGGCCTAGGCGCTTAAGCCTTCTTTAGTGCGTCGATTACTGGCAACCAACGTGATGGGTCTGCCTTGTATGGCGCATAGAAGCTGAGACGGTCAATCACGTCGCCGTAACGCGAGATTAGTTCAGGCGCTACGCCCTCTGGCTCAGCAACAACAGCAAAGGTGTTGAGAATCTCATCGGTGATGAGATTGCCCATGTCGACCCATTTGCCTTGCTTTGACAAGCCATTCAGTTCGTCTTGTAGGCCGTCCCATCCGTGCAGTTCCAATACGCCCTTGTATGCAGGTGTTGAACCGTAGAACGCAATCTGTTGACGTGTACCGGCTGCTGCGGCTGCCATTTCTTTTTCGTTTGTACCAGTGACAACAAAGCTTGGTCCGACAATTTCGAACCCTTCCATTGTCTTTCCGGCTTTCGCTCGTCCACGTGCAAGCGCAGGGATAGTGACCTCACGCAAGTAACGCTCGGTGGTGAAACCATGGCATAGGAATCCGTCGCACACTTCGCCTGCAACTTCAGTCATCATTTCACCAACACCTGCGAGGAAAATTTTTGGTGGTCCGTACGGAGCCATCTCGGAAGGATCTGGAGCAAAGAACGGTGTCATCAAAGTGTGTGTATAAAAGTCACCACGGAATTCAAGCTTTGTGCCGTTCAACCATGTGTCCCAAATAGCACGCATTGCCAAAATCATTTCGCGCATGCGAGGAGCTGGGTGGCTCCATTCCATAGAGAAACGCTTTTCGATGTGCGGCTTGATCTGGCTACCAAGGCCAAGCATGAAGCGGCCCTTTGAATAACTCTGCAGGTCCCAGCCAATGTTGGCAAGAGTCATTGGGTTGCGTGCAAATGCAACGGCAATTGATGTTCCGATTTCAAGAGTGCTGGTGTGCTCTGCAGCAAGCAGCAATGGAAAGAAAGGGTCGTGCGATGTTTCTGCTGTCCATGCACCTGAGTACCCGGCTGCTTCTACTTCTTTAGCGCTCTGTGGCACCTGTGAAAGATTTGATCCGATTCCGCCGTCAACCTTCATGGTCAACCTCCTGTTTGTTGGTCTCGCAAGAATTGCTCGACTTCCGCTGCTATTTCATCAACTGTAGGGATTGCTGTGGCGTCTGGCTTCATTGCACCGAATGAACCGTGTTCGGCATCGTATGCAGCTTCAAGTTTGGTGAGCATCTCTGCATGCTCCGGATTTCCTGACACCAGTTGATCAAGGCGTTCGCGTTGTACGCCAGATTCCTTACGCAATGCAGAGGTGTCAATAGTGAGACCTGCTTCAAGACAGGCTGCTTCCACCAGGGCTGCGCTTGCTGCGGGATATGCCATCGTTGCCACATAGTGAGGAATCTGTGCCCACAAGCCAATTGCGGTGATGCCGGCAGTGGTGAGCGAATGTTCAAGGATTGCTTCAACACCTGCAGGAACATCAACCGTGCTGCGTGTGAGAGACATGCGCTCAGCAATTGAAGGGTCTGGCGACGTTGCTGACAACCCAACGGGACGCGTGTGTGGCGAACCGAAAGGGTACGCGCCCATGCCGATTGCAGTTTTGACGCCAAGTTGCGTTGCGAGAGACGCAACAGTGTCTGCGAAATAATGCCACGCCATGTCAGGCTCTGGACCAGTCAGCAACAATATGTCGCGACCATCGTCGTCAGTACCAACACGCATTTCGGGAACAGACCACACGATGCGCGTGTTCACGCCTTCACGTAATTCCATGATGGGGCGACGCGCGCGGTAATCAACAAACGTGTCTCCATCAAAACGGATCATGTCGCGAGATGCTGTTGCATTGACAAGGTGTTCCATTGCAGCGGCAGCAGCGCCACTGGCGTCGATCCAGCCAGACATCATGATGATGAGAGCAGGGGAGTCAAGGATTGGTAACTCACCATGAACGGTGTACGGCACTGCGCCCGATGGTGTCATTTCAATCGCTCAAGCAATTGCACGGCCAATTGGGTGGATCCTTCTACTTGCATTTTGAACGGTTCAAGTTCGGCTGGGTCACGTTCGCCCAATGCGCCACCGAGGTAACGCGCATAAACGCCTTCAACGATGCATGCAAGCTTCCAATACGCAAACGCAACGTAGTAATCAAGTTGAGAAATGTCGCGACCCGAGACGCGTGCATATCGCTCGGCTAACTCTGCGCGATTCATAAACCCATCAGCCATGCAAACGGCACTTGCCCATGCACTTGCAGTATCGGTAGGGCCAGTCCAGTACGCCATGAGAAGTCCGAGGTCTGCCATCGGGTCTCCGAGCGTGCAAATTTCCCAGTCGAGCACAGCGATGATGTTTCCTTTTGCATCAACCATGCAGTTATCAAGGCGGTAATCGCCGTGCACAATGGTTGCTCCTTGTTGTTCAGGAATGCGCGCCATCAATTCTTCAAACACGCTGTCAACCAGTGGTAACTCACGAGTGCGTTGCTCCACAATGTTTCCGTGCCAACGCTTCAGCTGGCGCGCAATGTATCCCTCATGACGACCAAGGTCATCAAGACCAACAGCCTTCAAATCCACTGCGTGAATTGCAGCCATGGTGTCAACGATTGATTCACTTGCCCGCAAGCAACCGGCAGGACCAAGAAGTTCTTCAGACGTTGTTCTGTCGCGCACCACGTGACCATCGACAAAGTCCATGACATAGAAAGGCAATTCGTTGATCTCTGCATCAGTACATAAGCCACGTGCAGTTGCTACAGGAACATTGCTATTGGCAAGGCTTGCGATGATGCGATGTTCGCGACCCATGTCATGTGCACTTGCCAGGCGATGACCAAGTGGAGGACGACGCAATACATATGAATGCCCAGCTGCGTCATCTACTTTGAACGTGAGATTGGAATGGCCTCCGGCAATCTGCGTATAGGCAAATGGAGCTGTGGCCCCACTGATGTTGGCCACGAGCCAACCTTCGACGTTGTTGCTGATGCCATGCGGAAGAGTCACGCCACAAAAACTACCTGTATCGTGCCCCTATGTCCCAAGACGTCACTGATGCCACTTTTCAAACTGAGGTGGTGGAGCTGTCTCACACCGTCCCTGTCATCGTTGATTTCTGGGCACCATGGTGTGGCCCATGCAAGAGCCTCACGCCCATTCTCGAGCGTGCCACGGCCGCTACAGACGGCCAGGTGGCACTTGCCAAGCTGAATATTGACGAAAACCCAGGAGTAACCCAGGCGTTTCATGTTCAATCAATCCCGGCAGTATTTGTCATCAAAGACGGCAAAGTCATTCATAACTTCACGGGCGGGCAGTCAGACCAATATGTCCAGCAATTGGTGCAGGCCCTTTTGCCAGATCCCACGCAGACTCGCGTTATTGAATTGTTGGCCCAGGGGACCGAAGAGGCTCTTCGTGATGCTGTGGCAATGGCGCCAGGCAACGAAGATGCAATTTGCACCTTGGCAGATTTGTTGATTCGTACTGGCAAGGCAGAAGAGGCACTGATGTTTCTCGTGCGTCTTCCCGAAACAGACCGAGTGCGCAAATTAGGAGCAATGGCGCGTTTGGCCATGAACCCTGTTGACAATCTTGATGTCGAACTCGATGCATTGTTGCTGCGTGTCAAAGATGATGAAGTTGCACGTCGAGAATATTTAGACATTCTCGAGACCATGGGGCCAAGTGACCCTCGTACGGCAAAATATAGAAAATTATTGACAACAAAATTGTTCTAGTTTTTCCAAACACGTTTTTGTGTTCGCCACATCTCAGGCATGGACATACCTAACTGGAACGCCATCAAGAACCACTTTTCATACTGGGTGGCGTTTGTCGGTAAGGCCCGGCTTGTCATTAGCTTCCTGGCGAGCATTGTTGCGGCAATCGGCATTTGGTTATTGGTACGTCCATCGGCACCGCTTGTTGAGGCCGTGGTGCCACACGCGTCCGGTGTTGGCATTGTTGTGCCATTGTCAACTCTGCCAACACCGTTGACCGTTCGCATTCATGTTGCGGGCGCTGTTGTCCATCCGGGCGTGTACACCGTATCGTCTTCTGCTCGGGTAGTCGATGCTGTTAGGGCTGCTGGCGGTGCTACATCACGGGCAGATCTTGAACGCATCAATCTTGCACAGACCATCGTTGATACAGAGCAGATATTTGTGCCATCACGTTCTTCGCGCACAACAAAAGTTACTGTGGCGCCGCGATTACGCCCGTCACGCACCACTATTCCCGTTGTTGCTTCAACAGCTCCCGGATCTGTTCCTTCCGCCACTTCTTCTGTTGCAACTACAGCACCTCTTATCAATCTCAATTCGGCCACAGCTGCACAACTCGACACATTGCCGGGTGTCGGCCCATCAACAGCAAAAGCAATTATCAGTTATCGAAATCGCAAAGGGCCTTTTGGCAAAGTGGAAGATTTATTGAACGTACCCGGAATTGGTCCTGCAAAAGTCGCAGCAATTCGCGATCAGGTCACTGTGTAATCAGAAGATTCCAAGGACAAGTACGCCAAGCAATAAACCACCAGCAGCGCCAATCCATAAACCGAGGCCGACAACAAAGAATTCACGAAGCCATTCGCGCCATCCGACAACTGGTCGCTTTGTCACTCTTCCTGCCACCACTTGACCAAGTAGCCACCACAGAACACCGCTTCCCACAATGGCGAGCATCAGTCGAGTTGAGCCCCCTGCAGCCGGCATACCAAGCATGGGCATCACCGGTAATGCCATCACCATCATTATGAAGGCGAGAGATCCGCCTTTTGGTCCAGAAATACACCATGAGAGCACAACACCAATTAGCCACAACACAACAGCACAGGCAATGGCCATGAGCCCACCGCGTCGTTTGATTGAGCGACGTGTCGCAGAGACGCCACCTCGCATCATGAAGCGCTCGCGTGTTGAGGAAGTGAAGGCCACGAGCCAATCGTACGACGCCAGCAACAATGAAGTGAGCCATGGGCTGCGCGCATCTGCTGGTCTCACGGTGTTGGCCGGCGTTATGTGGTCTTCAGTGCTCGTTGGAGAACATGCGCAGTTCCTCAGCAGGGCGCGAACACCTGTTGCAATTGCATTTTCACTGTGGGCCGCATTGTGGTGGCATCATCAGAAACGAAGAATGACGTTCATGGCGGCATTCTGTGTGTGCGTGATGGGGCTCGTCGGAGGTGCTGCTGCATGGCAGGCCCACGATGTCATTGATGGCTCATGTTCTGGGACAGCCGTCGTGCGTTCTGATCCCACATGGGTTGGTCACGGAGTAGGCGTGGTGTTGGAACTACATGGAAAACGTTTTCGTGTTATTGCGCACGGCTCAGTTGGTGGCCGCCTTGCAAATCGCCTCGCCGGAGAAAGTGTGTTGGTAGATGGAACATGTAGTGCCACAACAGGCCCGTACAGCAGGTACGACCGAGTAACTCATGTAGTGGGACGAATGAATGTGCGCACTGTTTCCGAAGAATTTTCGGAAGGGCCACTAGCGATTCGAGCTGCCAACAGAATGCGTCGCGCATTGCACGACGGAGTTGCTGCAATGCCATTCGGACTCAAGTCGCTTTTTGCTGGTCTTGTTATTGGAGATGATCGCGATCAATCACGTGAAATGATTAGCCAATTTCGTGCAAGCGGGTTGTCTCATCTGTGCGCAGTATCTGGACAAAATGTTGCGTATCTACTTGCCGCCTTATCGCCACTGTTGAATCGGTTACGTCGCACTAGTCGATTCATGGCGATTCTTTTTGTGCTTGCTTGGTTTGTTGTATTGACTCGCGGAGAACCGTCAGTATTGAGAGCTGCGTTAATGGCAGGGCTCGTTGCGTTGAATTCAGCAACTGGTTCTTCAATGAATGCGCGAACAATTCTTGCAACCACAGTGATTGCATTATTGGCGATTGATCCCATGTTGGCGTGGAGTGTTGGTTTTGCATTGTCTGTTGGGGCAACAGCGGGGCTCGCATGGTTTTCTTCACGACTAGCCACCATTGTCGGAGGTCGTGGAGTACTTGCAGCAACTCTCGCTGCGCAAGTCGGGACCATGCCAGTGTCACTGTTTGTCTTCGGGTATGTGCCTGTCATTTCCTTGGTGGCGAACCCTCTTGCGTTGTGGGTGGCTGGCATGGTGATGATGGTGGGACTGCCTCTTGCGTTATTCGCCAGCCTCATTAGTCCACTGGTGCCCGTGGTGTCATGGGGCATGTCCCTTCCAGTTGCCTGGGTTGCCGGCGTTGCCCGTGTGAGCGCGGCAGTCTCGCCACATGGGGTCATCAATGTCGCCTTGTGGGTCTTGGTGGCTTTCATTGTCTGGGTTCGGCGACGACAAACAGTGAATTGACGCACTGATGTGGCAAGGTAGTGCGCGTGAGTGTGTACCTGATTTCCGGCGACGAAATCCTCATTGGCCTTGAACTGTCCTCGTTAGTTGATCGCTTGGTTGGCGACGCTGATCGTTCAATGATGGTTGATGATTTCGACTGCTCGGAAAGCGGCATGACCATTGCGCCAGTCGTAGATGCGCTCACCACCATGTCGTTGTTTATGGACAGCAAAGTTGTTGTACTTCGACACCTGCAAGATCTTGATGGTGCGTATATTGACACGTTGGTTGCGGCCATTGATGCAGTGATTTTTGAAGTTGACTTCATCATCACAGTGACCGGACGCATTCCAAAGGCAATTGCAGATGCGTGTAAGCGTGCAAAGGCTGAAACTATCGGAGCAGCAGTTGTTAGTAATCAACGCGACCGCATCGAATGGGTGGAAGCTCACCTCATTGAAGCCGGTTTTCAGTATTCAGCAGACGCATCTCGTTTAATTGCTACGTGGTTTGGTGGCGACCAGGGGCGTCTCGGTGGTCTTCTCGCCACGCTAACTTCTGCATACGGCGAAGGCGCCAAATTGTCGCGTTCCGATATTGAAGTTTTTCTGGGTGAGGCAGGAAGCGTTGCTCCGTGGGATCTCACTGATGCCATTGATGGCGGTGATGTCAAGAAGGCACTGCTGATGTTGCATCGCATGATGAACGCGGGCGATGCGCACCCCATGCAAATCTTGGCCTTGTTATCAAACCGCTATGCACAAACGATGAAAATTGATGGCAGGGGAGTTCGTAGCGCAAGTGATGCTGCTGCAATTCTGGGCGGCAAAGAATTCACAGCCAAAAAAGTGCTTGAGCAATATCAACGGCTCGGAAGTGCCGGTATCTCGCGCGCTATCTCATTGCTTGCATCGGCAGATCTTGATCTGCGGGGTGGCAAAGACTGGGAGCCAGAGTTAGTGATGGAAGTACTTGTTGCTCGGTTGGCCCGTTTGGGCGGAGCACCAGTGCAGCGTTCGTACGCGAAGCGCTAAAAACTATTTAGCAGCGTTGGCGTGACGCATGAGACGACTCTTGCGACGTGCAGCTGAGTTGGGATGAATGATTCCCTTGGCTGCTGCCATATCGATTCGTTTGATAGCAAGACGAATGTCGGCTTCACCTTCAGGTGTGCCGAGACTTGCTGTCGCTGTACGAATACGGGTGCGCAATTCGCTCTTGACTGCTTTGTTGCGGTCTTGAGCTTTTGCGTTGGTAAGAATGCGCTTTTTTTGGCTCTTAATATTTGCCATGGCTTGAAAGGCTATCGCCACACACCCCCGTCCCCAACCGCCTA
>WLSJ01000075.1 GCA_009705865.1 Actinomycetota bacterium
GACTTGATCAGTGCCTCTTCAGCTTTCGGTATGAACAGCATGATGAGAACTCCGACAAGCGGCAAGAATGTGCCGACTGTTAGAGCCCAGTTGTGGTTGCTTATGACTTCCATTGCGGTAGCTCCCTAGGTATTTACGATGACTAGAACGAGGGCGCCGATAGCGGCTGCGCCGAACAACAACGCCCCATATTGATTGACTTTTCCGGACTGAACAGGACGAAGAGCGCTTCCGGCACCATGAGCCGCACTGCCCGTGCCGTTCACTGCGCCATCGACCACGCGTTGGTCAATATTGCGGTAGACCCAACCAGCTATGCGCTTTGCTGTTGTGCCAGTTCCGTTGACCACGCCGTCGAGAACCTTTTGGTTAAACGAATACACAGCACCGGCAATCGGGTGTGCGATCGAGCGAACAATGATTTTTTCGTACAGAACATCAAGGTAGTACTTGTTGACAAGAAGCTTGTACCCAAAGCCCAATGCCTTGTTGCGCTCTGTGAGACCAACAAATTTCTTGTTCTTCTTTTCGTACAACTGAATGCACATGAACAAACTGAGAAGGAACCCGGCAAGAACAATCAACATAGACATTGCGGCTTTTGACCATTTGAACGGAGCATGGTGAATCTGTGGAGCCATGCAGACGCCTTGTTCAGGAGTCTCAGTTCCACACGGTGATTCATGTTCCATCTCTCCAGACGCTGCAGCCATCAATGGCATTGCTTCACCTTCGGAATCAGAAACAGCACGGTCTTCAATTGCTACTGGTTCAGAATCTGTAGCAACTTCTGTAGGAGCAACGGTGGAATCTGTTGGAGTGTCTGATGCAACACGAGCTTCTCCTACACCTCCGACAACGTATGCAATTCCAGTTGGGCTGACTACTTCTGCACTTGGCTCAACCCACTTCTTGAAGTTTTCCCACTTCTCACCAAATGGCGCTGCGTTTAAGAAGCCAGAGCCAAGAGCAAGCGTCGCCAAAATGATCAGTGGAACAGTAATGAGCCAGCCAGATTCATGCGGTCCGTGTGATGCGTGATCATCATGTGCATCATGTGTGTCGTGACCATGATCTGCGTGGTCATCATGTGTTGCATGAGCGTTATGGCTCTCTTCTTCATGATGTTCACCAGCAGATGCACCGCGTGGCTGACCAAAGAAGGTGAGGTACGTTGCGCGTGTCATGTACGCAGCCGTGAGGAACGCACCGGCAAGTCCGACAATCATGAACACGTTGTAGCCATTGTGGCCAACGTTGTCGATGATTTCGTCTTTTGAAAAGAAACCAGAGAATGGGAAAACTCCGCAGAGAGCAAGAGTTGAAATAATCCACGTGCCGAAAGTGATCGGCATGAACTTACGAAGGCCACCCATGTCTTTTTTCATCTCGAACGAGTGATGAGAAGAGCTGTGACTGATCGAACCTGCACCAAGGAACAAACATGCTTTAAAGAATGCGTGCGTGAAGATGTGGAAGACGGCTGGTAACCATGCACCAGCACCAAGGCCCATCATCATGTAGCCAAGTTGACTGACTGTGGAGTATGCAAGAACCTTCTTGATGTCTGTCTGCACAAACGCGAGCAATGCAGCGATAACGATGGTGATGCCACCGATAACAACGATGAAGTTGGCACTACCGCCAAGGATGTCCATGCCCTTGAAGAACACTGGATACAAACGAGCAACAAGGAATACGCCAGCAACAACCATGGTGGACGAATGCAACAGTGAACTCACTGGTGTTGGACCAGCCATTGCATCTGGCAACCACGTGTGCAATGGGAATTGACCGCTCTTGCCGATAGCTGCAATAAAGAGGGCTATTGCGCCCATGGTGATTGCTGCATGGCCAGGGTCACCCGACAACGCCCACGATGACAGGCCACGAATAGAGAATCCAGAAACACCAAGCGTCTTTGTGGTCCATTCGTTAGCGGAGAAAAACAGAATGGCTGTACCTGTGAGAAGACCAATATCACCAGTACGTGTGGTGAAGAACGCCTTTAGTGCAGCACGACTGTTTGCACCTTCTTCCCACCAGTGGCCAATAAGAAGGAACGAGCACAGACCCATGATTTCCCAACCCAAGATGAGCTGGATCATGTTTTCTGCAACAACCATGTTGAGCATTCCGGCAGAGAACAAAGTCAGTGAAGCAAAGAAATGTGTATAGCGACGATCTCCGCGCAGATACTCAAGCGAGTAGATCTGCACCAATGTAGAAATGAACGCAACGACGAGAAGAATCGCGACAGTGAGTCCGTCAACATGTTGACCAATGCCAAATGAGATCCCACTGTTCTGCCACCACGTCCATGTCTTAACAACAGGAGAAACAAACGCACCTTCAGGGGCGCCGTTGACCCGTTGAATCCATTGGTATGCAGCTCCACCAGCAAAGACCAATGCACCGAGCATGGAAGCAACACCGAATTCGCTTCCCTTCTTTGGCATGCGCTTTCCGAAGAAAATAATGAGGAAGAACGACAATGCAGGAATGACGGGGATAACCCATGCGTGCTCGAGGAACCACCCCGACTTCAGTGCTACTTCTGTGGCTTCAGCGAACATCGGATCAGCCCTTCATCTCTGAGAGTTCATCGAGGTCAATAGAACGACGATTGCGATACATAAGGAGAACCATGGCAAGACCGACGCCAACTTCGGCAGCGGCAATTGCGATGATGTACAAAGCGAAGGTGTGGCCATCAAGTGAGCCATTGCGCATAGAGAAGGCCAACAGGTTGATATTGACCGAGTTCAAAATGAGCTCGATAGACATCAGCACGAGAACTGCGTTCTTGCGGGCGATAACGCCATAGACGCCAATGCAAAACAAAACAGCGGCAAGTATGAGGAATTGGTTGACCAACATAATTAGTCCCTCCTCGCGAGCACGATGGCTCCGACAACAGCGGCTAACAGAACGAACGACAATGCCCAGAATGGCAAAAGGTACGGGCCAAAGATTTGGTCCGAAATTTGTTGCGTTGTTGCGACAGAAGGATTAGCTGGCATTTTCTGACTACCGAAACCGCTATCGAGCGCAATTGCCATTGCGACGAATAAGGCGACGGCAACAGGAATTCCGAAAAACCAATTCTTATTGTTCAGATCTGACTCTGCGCCAATGCGGGCACGCGTCAACATTGTTCCGAACAAGAACAACACCATCACAGCTCCGATATAAACAAGGACTTGAGTAATGGCAACAAATTCAGCTGCAAGCAATACGTACTGCGCTGCTGCGCCGGCAAGAACAACTACTAACCACAGTGCTGCGTGAACAACATTACTGGTGGTCACGACGCGCAGTGCGCCGATAACCATAATGGCGGCAATAATTGCAAACCCAATGTTTTGAGCAACAAGAACATCAGAAGCAAACATCATTTCTTGCCCTTCTTGTCTGCACCGACTTCAAGTTCTGGTGCTTCAGGAACTGTTTCCATCCACTCTCCAAGTTTTGTCTTGTCGTGTAAAAGATCTGCGATGCGCGGCTCTGAGTATTCATACTCTGGGCTCCAGAACAAGGCGTCGAATGGGCACACATCGACACAGATGCCGCAGTACATGCACAACGCGTAGTCAATATCAAAGCGATCAAGTTTGTTGACCTTACGAGCAGCACCACCAGCACGGCGCGGTGGAGCCATCTCTTTGTGGCCCTCAATGTAAATGCACCAGTCAGGACATGAACGAACACACAACATGCACGAAGTGCAGTTTCCTTCATGAAGTGCGATAACACCGCGCGCACGAAGCGGAGGTGTTTCCTTTACATGTGGGTATTGAACCGTGTTTGAACCTTCTTTGAAGGTGCGCATCATGGTGCCGAATGTGACACCAAGACCTTTAACAAGACCAGGAACTTTTGGCATTAGAACGCCACCTTCAAAATTGCTGTGACCATGATGTTGGCAAGCGACACAGGGATGAGAACTTTCCAAGCAAACTTCTGCAGTTGATCTTCACGGAAACGTGGGTATGAAAAGCGCACCCACATGATGAAGAAAACAACGGCGAGCATCTTTGTGAACAAGATCAGTGGTCCGACAACGTTCATCCAGTTGTCAATACTGTCGATGCTGGTCCAACCGAACCAAGAGAACGGCACTGCCCAACCACCGAGGAAAAGAACAGAAGCAATCATGGAGAACACGCCAGCTGTGGCGAATTCACCAATGAAGAAGATGAGGAATCGGAATCCGGAATATTCAGTCATGTAACCAGACACAAGTTCAGATTCAGCAATAGGCATGTCGAACGGAGTCTGAGTGAGTTCAGCTTGTACCGCAATCATGAACACGATGAATCCGACGAACTGCGTAAGTACATATGGATTGCCGAGGCTGCTGAATCCAAACATCGAGCCCGCATTTTGTGCGACAACAATTTGCTGAAGGTTCATGGTGCCGGCCTGAATAACAACACCGACAACAGCAAGAACCATTGGAAGTTCATATGCAATGAGCTGTCCAGCTGCACGCAAACCACCGAGCAGTGAATACTTGTTCGCACTCGCCCAACCAGCAATCAGAATTCCGAGAACTGACACGGACGACACTGCAAGTGCATAAAACACTCCGGATTCAAAATCAGTGAACAATGCATCTGGGCCAAACGGCACGACGACGACAAGAAGAAATGTGCTTGCCAAAACAATCAGCGGTGCCAACTTGAAGATGAACTTGTCAGCGCGCGCTGGATAGATGTCTTCTTTTTGCAGCCACTTGCCCACTTCGGCGAAAAGCTGCATCGAACCTTGTGGACCGGCTTCCATCGGTCCAAGACGTGACTGCATGAACGACATCATCTTGAACAAGAACAGATACACCACTGTTCCGGCAGGAAGCAGCACTGCGACAAGGCCACCCAAAACACGAAGTAGTGATTGAGCCCAATATGGCAGATCAGAAGCGAGGAGGGTTGCGAGATTCATCAGCGGTCAATGTCTCCGAGAATGAAATACAACGACGCGAGGATGGTGATGATGTCAGGGACATAGACACCCTTCAATAGCCAAGGTGTAATCGAGATGTTGTTGAATGACGCGCTGCGAATTTTGACACGGAATGGACCCATGTCACCTTGCGAGACAACGTAGTAACCCATCTCACCAAGTGGGTTCTCAGTAGATACCCATGCTTCGCCTTCAGGAACCTTGATGATCTTTGGCACCTTGGCCATGATGGGTCCAGCTGGAATTGTGTCGAGGAGCTGATCAACAATGCGTGTTGATTCACGAACTTCTTGCAAACGAACCCAGCAACGAGCAAATGAGTCACCATCAGGGTGAGTAATGACTTTCCAATCAACTTTGTCGTAGGCAAGCGGCAACTTCTGGTCACGACGAAGATCCCAATCGACACCACTTGCACGCAAGTTTGCGCCTGACATTCCGTATTGCAATGCAACATCTTTCGGAATGACACCAATGCCACGTGTACGTGATTGGAAAATTTCGTTACCGAACAACAAGTCTTCAATTTGGTCGCAGAAGCCGCGAAGCTTCTTCATGACATTACGAGTCTCGTCAATGAAGCCAGCAGGAAGATCGTCTTTCAATCCACCAATGCGGTCAAAGTTTGGATGGAAACGTCCACCAGTTGCACCTTCAATAAGGTTCAGAACATATTCACGGTCACGGAATGCAAAGAACACTGGCGTAACAGCACCAAGCTGCACTCCGAGGTCACCGAGGAACAAAGTGACGTTTGCAATACGTGACAATTCAAACAAGATGGTGCGAATGTGCTGCGCACGTGATGGCGCTTCGACACCCATCAATTTTTCAGCAGCCAAGATAAAAGGAACTTCGTTTGCAAATGATCCGAGCCAGTCAATGCGGTTTACCAATGCAGTGACTTGAGGATATGAACGAACTTCAGTCAGCTTTTCGTACCCGCGGTGCATGTAACCGCATGATGGGTCTGCCCAGAGAACTTGTTCGCCATCAAGTCGCGCAATGATTCGTAGAGTTCCGTGCGTAGCAGGATGCTGTGGCCCGATGTTGAGAGTCATGCCCTCTGTTTCAAGTTCTACGTTGACACGTGCGTCTGCAGCTTGCGCTGCGATGTATGCAAGTTGTTGACGATCGCCGAGAAGACTCATGATGCGTCACCTTCCTCTTCACTGTCATCGCCAGGAAGTGGCTCGACATCAACAATTCCGGGCCAAGGCTTCACCATGCGTGCAAGCAGTGGGAAGTCTTTGCGTAATGGGTGCCCTTCAAAATCTGTCGGCAAATACATGTTGCGCAAATCAGGATGGCCATTAAAACCAATGCCAAACATCTCATGAGTTTCACGCTCGTGCCAGTTAGCACCAGCAAAAACTTGCGACCATGAATCAACTGCCATTAACGAATCATCAACATCAACTTTGATGTTGATACCAAGAGTGGTGAACGGCTGAACAAGACGTGCAATCACTTGAAAACGAGTGTCTCCACCTGCGTATCCCTGTTTGATCACTGTGCTGCGTTCGACTGGTGGTGCTGTTGGATCATCTTCCCCGCGACCATATGGTGATGGCAACCAGTCGATAGCTGAGATGAATCCGAAATAGGTATAGCCGAGAGTCTTTAATGTTTCGCCGGTTGAACGCCATGCGTCTGCGGAAACGCGAATCCACATGTCGTCGTTTGGCTTAACGAGTGAGTCAATAACGGCGCTACCGAGCGCTGCACATACGCGTGCAATTTCTGCTTCGCGTACTTCGTCGCGAGGAGTTTCAATTGGGGTATCAGTTGTTGACGACAACGGGGATACCTCCCTTTTCTGCAGTTGCTCCATCGACATACATCGACTTCGTGCCTTCACCGCGCCAACGCGCACCCATGTCTTCGTTCTTTATGCGCTGTTGCAGCAACACGATTCCTTCAAGCAAGGCTTCAGGACGTGGAGGACAACCAGGTACGTACACATCAACAGGAATGATTTGGTCAATTCCCTTTGTTACTGAATAGCTATCCCAATACGGGCCGCCGCAGTTTGCACACGAACCCATTGAGATGACGTACTTCGGTTCAGGCATCTGTTCATACAAACGCTTAATGGCTGGTGCCATTTTGTCTGTAACAGTTCCCGAGATAACAACAAGGTCAGCTTGACGTGGTGATGCAGGAAGCGGAATAACTCCGAGACGCATAACGTCATAACGAGGTGAACCAAACGCTGCACCCATTTCAATGGCGCAACATGCAAGACCCCATTGGTACACCCAGAGGCTGTACGAACGACCGAGGTTAAATAATTGTGTCAGCGGTTTGCCCAACCGACCACGATCTACAAGACCCATAATAAAACCCTTGTTCCTAGACCCAGCGCAGAACGCCTTTGCGCCACGCATAGACAAGACCAAGCAACAAGATGGCAACAAAGATGCCCATCTCTATAAGGCCAAACCCTGCGTACCGCTCAAGTTGAGTAGCCCATGGGAAAATAAAAACAGCTTCGACATCAAAGATGACGAACAACAGTGCAAAGACGTAATAACGAATTTGGCTTTGTGACCAACCATCACCGACCGGATCAACACCACTTTCATAGGTCAGCAATTTCTCTGCGTTGGGGTTATTCGGGCGAATAAGTGCCGAAATACCAAGCAGCAAGCCGGCGACTAGAAAGGAGGCCAGTCCAAACCACACAACAGTGAGATAGGACCGTAGGAACGGGGACATCACGACCAAAACTACTACGGGCACTCACTATCGCCCCAACTTCTCACGGGGTGAACGGCCCGTTATGCCATGTGCCTTTGTGCGATTTTCTCGAGAAACCACTCGACCAATTCATCGCACCGTTGTTCGGAGTCCTGAACATGAGAAGTGGTTTCGAGCATCAATTGGTCCTGCCTGAGATTGATCGCCGACAATTCCTCGGCCCCCTCGCCCGTTGTCCACAATCGCACAATCGACTCGGTGGCCTCGGGGTGAAACTGGAGGGCAAGGGCTGTGCCGCAGACCATGGCTTGGGGTCCAACTGGCGAATCCGCCAGGACTGTTGCCCCAGCCGGAGCACTAAATCGGTCGTAATGCCACTGCATCCAGGCACCCCGGGTCAGGCTTGGGGGTGCCAAATGGGCAACTTCAGGCACTGGAAACACTTGGTACCAACCGATTTCAGGGGTTTCGGCCCTGGAAACCTGGCCGCCCAGGGCGACGGACAGCTGTTGAGCTCCGAAACAGATGCCAAGCACCCCGATTCCCCTGTGAAGGGCCTCGGCCAGTAGTTGTTGTTCTGCCAGGACGGGTTCTGCGACATGGTCCCAGTAGGTGCTCCAATTCGAACCCATCGCCACAACAAGATCAAACCCGTCAAGGGTTGGCCAGTCACCGTGGTCCTCGCGAAGGAATTCGATGAATGAATATCCGCGCGCACGCAACGAGCGGCCAATAAATCCCGGATCTGCATCCTCTCTATTAGCGATGAGTACCGCGCGCATGCCCACTACGGTAGGGGCTGATGA
>WLSJ01000076.1 GCA_009705865.1 Actinomycetota bacterium
AAAAATCTGGATCACCGAAGTAACACGTCTTATCCGTTTACGCACAGGGGAAGAAGGAACCGATGCAATCTGATGTACAACTTCTAGGAACACAGATCAACCTTCTGTGGGTCATTATTGGAGCAGCACTTGTTGTTTTCATGCAAGCAGGCTTTGCCCTTGTTGAAACTGGTTTTACTCGCGCAAAACATGCAGCTCACGTAGTCAGCACGAACTTTGCCATTTTCGGTCTCGGATTCATTGGGTTTTTCTTAATCGGATTCCCACTTGCATTCGGTGGGTTCAGTACTTCACTTATCGGAATGGACCAACCTGTTGGTGGTGCATTGCTTGGTAGTGGCAACTGGATCTTTTTGTTTAAAGGCGGCTGGGCATTATCTGGTGGCGGAATTACTCCGGCAGTACTTGGGTTCTTTCTCTACATGGTTGCTTTCATGGACACTGTTGCAACAATTCCAACCGGCTCGATGGCAGAGCGTTGGAAGTGGAGCAGCTTCACCGTTTGGGGTGTTTTCTGTGGTGCTATTTATTACCCATTGTTCGCTGCATGGACATGGGGCGGCGGCTGGCTGTCAAAGACATGGGACACCATGAGTCTTGGTGCTGGTTATGTTGACTTCGCTGGTTCAGGTGTCGTGCACGCTGTAGGCGGCGTCGCTGCCCTTGCAGGTGCGATAGTGCTCGGGCCACGCATCGGCAAGTTCGGTGCAGACGGAACTCCTCGCGCAATTCCTGGACACCACATTCCAATGGCAATGCTCGGAACATTTATCTTGTTGTTCGGATGGTTTGGCTTCAACGCTGCTAGTACCTTCGCAGCAACTGATGTTCAGTTCGCAACTGCTGCAACAAACACGGCAATCGCTGCAGCATTCGGTGCAATTGCAGCAATGGTGTACATCACGAAGCGCACTGGAAAACCAGACCCAGGCATGATGGTGAACGGAATGCTCGCTGGTCTTGTAGCAATCACTGCACCATGTGCTTTCGTTGCGCCATGGGCCGCTGCTGTCATCGGAATAATTGCAGCAGTTCTTGCGATTGAGGCCGTGTTCTTCATTGAGCGCAAGTTGAAGATTGACGACCCAGTGGGTGCCATTGCGGTGCACGGTGTCAACGGAATCTTCGGCGTGCTCGCAGTGGGAATCTTTTCAAACGGTAGCTACGGCGCCGGTTGGAACGGATCACCAACAAAGGGCATTGAAGGAATCATCAAGGGAGACTGGGGTCAACTTGGTGCGCAAGCACTTGGTGTTGCAGTCATCTTGTGTGTGATCTTCCCAATTGCATACGGATTCTTCAAGATTCAGAACAAGATCACAAAAGGCGGCATCCGCTCTGCAGAGGAAGACGAAATCATGGGTCTCGACATTCCTGAAATGGGAGTCAAGGCATACCCAGAGTTCACCTGATCTCTTAGAACCCCAACAACCGCTTCGGCCCGCATGTTCTCCTCACCGGGAGCGTGCGGGCCGTTCGCATTGTCCTGCCTTTCACCGTTTAGAAACATTCCCGTAACAACTGATTTCTAGCGTTGCTCTCCAATACAACTAGGGAGACACAGACATGGTGCTTGGCGCAACTATTGATTCGGGAGCTACGGCTTGGGTGCTGATTTCTGCAGCGCTGGTTGCATTCATGACACCAGGGCTTGCCTTCTTTTACGGGGGCATGGTCAGATCAAAGAATGTTCTTGGCATGTTGATGCAGAACTTCTTTGCAATGGGCCTCATCAGCGTGCTGTGGGCAGTTGCTGGTTTCAGTCTCGCGTTTGGCGGCTCTGGCAAATACTTCGGCAACTTTGACTTTGCCCTGATGAAAGACCTAGCCACCATCGACTCACTTCCTGGTTACACCGGGGACTTTGCGTTGGCCATTCCAGTTCTCGCGTTCTTTGCATATCAAATGATGTTTGCAGTCATCACGCCTGCACTTATTACTGGTGCTACTGCTGACCGTTTGAAGTTTTCTGCATATGCAATCTTGATTGGTGTCTGGTCAATCGTTGTCTACCCCGCTGTTGCACACTGGGTGTTCAGCCCGAATGGTTGGTTGTTCCAACGTGGTGCTCTTGACTTCGCAGGTGGAGCAGTCGTTCACATCAATGCGGGTGCAGCAGCACTGGCTGTCATATTGGTTCTTGGTAACCGCAAAGGATGGCCACGCGAAGCGATGCCTCCTCACAACCTTCCGTTCGTCATGCTTGGAACAGGAATCTTGTGGTTCGGTTGGTTCGGATTCAACGCTGGTTCCGCACTGTTGGCAAACGGCCTCGCTGCTCAAGCGCTTGTGAACACGCATCTTGCAGCCGCGAGCGGAATGTTGGCTTGGTTGCTTGTTGAAAAATTGCGCGCAGGACATGCGACAACATTGGGTGCAGCATCAGGAGCAGTTGCAGGACTTGTTGCCATCACGCCATGTGCTGGTTTTGTTGGCGGGCTCGCTCCGATCATCATTGGTCTTGTCGCCGGAGCTGTCTGCTATCTCGCACTTACATTGAAAACTCGCTTTAACTTCGACGACAGTCTTGACGTCATCGCAGTTCACCTCATCGGCGGAATTTCTGGAGCCCTTCTCCTCGGACTGTTTGCAGATACAAAGGTCAACTCACTTGGCTTTGACGGCGCATTCTTTGGTGGCGGTTCAAAACTGCTTGTCAATCAACTGATCGCAATTGCTGCCACTTTCGCCTTCTCATTTATTGTCACTTGGGTGGTGGCAAAGATTCTCGATGCAACCATTGGTTTGCGCGTGAGCCAAGAAGATGAGCTCGTCGGCCTTGACCAAAGCCAACACGCAGAAGCGGCGTACCAGTAATGAACTCACCTACCACCACGCAGAAGGCAGACTAAGAACATGAAGTTGATTACAGCCATCGTGAAGCCGTTCAAACTCGACGATGTCAAAGAGGCTCTCAAAGCAGCAGGCGTCCAAGGCATCACCGTGACCGAGGTAAAGGGCTTTGGTCGTCAGGGCGGACATACCGAGACCTACAGAGGCTCTGAATACCAAATAGATTTCGTGCCGAAAATGCGCATTGAATTAGTTGTCGAGGACAGCTCGCTCGAGCGGACTCTTGACGTGATTCGTGAATCAGCTTCCACCGGCAAAATCGGCGACGGAAAGATCTGGGTCACCAACGTGGAACAGATCATCCGTATCCGCACGGGCGAACACGGAGCAGACGCCATCTAGCCCCTAGTCTGCATGCATGACAATGACGGCAGACACCCCCGCAAAAGCAACTCGCTGGACCGCGCAATGGAAAGAACTCTACGAAGAGGTCATTGAGACCGGGCTATGCACCGGATGTGCCGGATGCGTTGTTACGTGCCCACACGATGTCATCGGGTACGAACACGAAGAGGGCAAGTACAAGCCGTTCCACATTGAAGAAGAACTCGGCCTCGACAATTGCATTCACGGAGAAAAAGGTTGCACCACATGCACCCGTGCGTGCCCTCGATTCCGTAAATGGGAAGAATCAGCTGACATGCACTTGTTTGGTCGCACACGCGAACCAGATGAGATGTCAGGTATTTGGCGCCAACTTCTACTTACTCGCGCAGTTGACACAGAAGAGCACACAAAGGGCCAAGACGGTGGATTCGTTTCAGCAATGTTGATCTGGCTTCTCAAAAACGACTACATCGATGGAGCACTCGTGAGTGGTGTTGAAGAAGACGACAAGTGGAAAGCTAAGCCAGCCGTTGTTACAAACCGCGAAGAAGTGTTAGCAACAGCCGGTAGCCGTTACACCTACTGTGCAAACCCACTTGCATTGCCAGAAGCAAAAGAAAAAGGCTTGTCACGTCTCGCACTTGTTGGCATGGGCTGCCAGACATCGTCTCCCCCCGTCATGTGGGATCGCAAAGCCGGAAAAGTATCGAAGCCATTCCTGTTCAACATTGGACTTTTGTGCTCTAAGACTTTTGATGATGCAATTTTTCCTGAACTCTTTGAGGCCAAGTACGGCCTGAAAAAAGAAGACATGGTGAAGATGAACATCAAGGGCGCATTTCAGATCTGGATGAAAGATGGTTCATTCCACGAAATCGATTTGAAAGAATGTCACGGCTGGACTCGTACCGGTTGCAAAAACTGCCCTGACTTTGCTGCAGAGCATTCAGATATTGCAACTGGCGGTATTGGCAAAGACAACGATTGGACTCTCACCATCGTTCGTACTGCGCTTGGTGAAGAAGTAATCAATCGCATGATTGCTGACAATGTCATCATCGCTCGCCCTGCACAAGAAGACGAAGTAGCCATGAAACTTCTTCGTACGTTGTCAATCGTGAGTCGTCGTCGTTGGCCAGACTGGGCTGAAACTTCTGTCAAGGTGGGAACACCAGCAGTCAAGAAAAAAGCCGAACCTGCCGTAGACGCAGCACCAAAACCTGCGGAGTAAAGCCATGACCTTGCATCCGCAAGCAGAACGCCTCATTGAGCTGATGGCATCACGCCAACAAAAGAGCTTCTCAGAGCAAACGCCACAAGAAGCGCGCGCATCACGGGCTGCTACTGACTACAAGTCAGATGAACATGTACATGAAATGCGAGATGTCAACGCATTAGGCGTGAGGTGTCGCTTGTATAAGCCACGCGCAGGAAACGACATGGGGTTACTTGTGTATTTCCACGGTGGTGGCTGGGTTATTGGCACCATCGAATCACATGATGGCGTGTGTCGTTCATTAGCAAATCAATCTGGTCATGCTGTGTTGTCGGTGGATTACCGACTCGCACCCGAAGACCCATTTCCTGCTGGCTTAGAAGATTGCATTCGCGCCACATTGTGGGCGCACCAAAATGCAGATGATCTTGGTATCGACCCAACGCGTATTGCAGTAGGCGGCGACAGTGCCGGTGGCAACCTTGCAGCTGTCGTTGCGCAACTACAGCCGGTGCCGCTGGTGTTTCAAGCACTCATTTACCCAGTTACCGATTGCCGTATGGGAACACAGTCATATATAGAGAACGCTGCAGGTCCGTTCCTACGCAAGGCCGATATGGCTGCGTTCATTGATCTGTATATCGGCGACATCACATCGCCAGAAGATCCTCGCGTCTCGCCCATCATGGCGTCGCCTACAACGCTCGCTTCATGCCCACCAGCTGTTGTCATCACTGCCGGTCATGACCCGCTACGTGATGAAGGCGAAGAGTATGGTCATGCGCTCATCGCGAACGGTGTTGAAGCAAGCATCGTGCGCTACTTCGGAATGTTCCACGGATTCTTTTCACTGTTCCCGTGGTTAGACGATGGCAAAGCCGCTGTGTCACAAGTGTCAAGCGCCATTCGTGCTGCGCTCGCTCCACCGCGCGCTCAATAATTCAGTCACTGCGAGAGCTACTCAATTCACAGGCTCGGGTAAACACTGCGTCGAGCATTGATTCTGTCAGTTTCCCCGTAAAAGTGTTCTGCTGGCTGGGGTGAAAAGAACAAATAATTGTTGTGCCATCTGGTGCCGTGGCTTCAACACCGTGACCAAACTTCGGACGAGGCCGAACGCCCCATTCCTTACACACTGCTTCATACGCAAAGTTTCCTAAACACACCACTACGCAGACCTTTGTCAACAACTCACGCTCTCGCACTAGGTATGTACGACATGCATCGCGTTCATCAATTGATGGTTTGTTGTCAGGCGGTGCACACCGCACTGCAGATGACACCCACGCGCCAGTCAGGCATAATCCGTCATCACGACCTATCGACAGTTCTTGAGTTGCGAGTCCTGCTCGATGCATCGCGCGATACAACCAATCACCACTGCGATCGCCTGTAAACATTCGACCAGTTCTATTCGCGCCGTGGGCTGCTGGCGCAAGACCCATCACCCACACAGTTGCGTTCTTGTCTCCGAACCCAGGAACACCCTTGCCCCAATACTCCTCATCACGAAACGACGCACGCTTTTCTAGGGCAACATCTTCACGCCACTGCACTAGACGCGGACACGTACGGCACGCCGAAATATCTGCACACACTGTGTCTAGGGAATCCACGAACTTATAACTTTGATTCGTGAGCGAGAACTTTGAGTAGTTCGCCAATGCGATGGTGCTTCTCCGCCGGGTGACGTAACGGCAGATCACGCAGAACTGAGTACTCATTTCTACGCCCAACTTTGGTTACCCGCAGATATCCGGCCCCCTCAAGGTCAGCAACGATGCGATGGGCAGCACGCTCGGTGATACCGACCTGAACCGCAATGTCGCGAATACGAATCTGTGGCTCTGCGGCAATGGCCAAAAGGACGTGGGCGTGGTTGGTCAAGAAGGTCCACGAGGTCTCAGGCACAACTGTCATTACCCAATTGTGGCATATTTGATGTCATTTGATACCTGATACAGATTTCAGGTATTATGCATCATATGAACTCGCTCGACCTAGCTATCGAAAACCTCACGTCTCCCCCTGTGCTCGCATTTGTTCTGGGTGCCCTTGCTGTCATTCTTCGCAGCGATCTACGACTTCCTGATCCCATTCACACGTGGATCTCTACATACCTTCTTCTCGCGATTGGTCTGAAAGGTGGTCACAGCCTCAAGGGCTCAGACATTTCGAGCCTGACCAAGCCAGCACTTCTCACCATTGCCTTCGGTATTGCAATTCCCGTAGTTGTCTTTTTTGTGACAACAAAACTATTGCGGTTACGTCCATCAGATGCCGGATCAATTGCCGCGCATTACGGCTCAGTCTCGGTAGTCACATTTACAGCAGCAATGATTTTTGCAACGGAAGCGAACTTCATTACTGAACCATTTATGACATCACTTGTGGCGATTCTCGAAATACCTGGAATTGTTGTTGCGCTTGTTCTTGCAAGTATGAAATCTGAAGGCGTCAATTGGCGCACTGCAGTCCATGAAGTATTGACAGGCCGAAGCGTGCTTCTTCTGATTGGTGGGTTAGTAATCGGTGCTGTCAGCAGTGCCAATTCATTCAGCCGCGTTGAACCATTCTTTGTCGGAATGTTTTCAGGATTACTCACATTGTTTTTGCTTGACATGGGTGCAACAGTTGCAACACGGTTCGCGACAAGCGGACGGCCCCCGCTTCGCATGGCAATTTTTGCCATCATTTCGCCGATTGTTTTCGGATTGGCAGGCATTCTTGCTGCACATTCAATTGGGTTATCCATTGGCGGATCTGCAGTCTTTGGCATCATGGCCGCAAGCGCTTCCTACATTGCTGCGCCAGCGGCAGTTCGAATCGCCCTACCCGATGCTGATTCCGGTTTGTCACTCGGGCTCGCGCTTGGAGTCACGTTTCCTTTCAACCTGACAATCGGAATTCCACTCGCATTCATCTTTTCTCGATTCATCGGATAGTGGTCATAGTCTTCTTGTGACTTCAAGTTGCGAACAGTAGGTTGAGTGTCAATGGCTTCCAAGAAAACCCCTGCCGCTCACAGTTCGTCAACGCTGATTCTGTTGGTGCGTCACGGCCAAACACCCACCACCGGCAAGATCCTGCCCGGTCGTGCATCTGGTTTACATCTGGCTGAAGCCGGAGTTCAACAAGCACACATGGTGGCAGAACGTATTTCTGAATTGCCACGAGTTGACGCCATTTACGCATCCCCACTTGAGCGTGCTCGTGAAACTGCTGCGCCCATTGCAAAAGCACTCAAGCAGCGCGTAAAGATCAATAAGGGTTTGTTGGAGTGTGATTTTGGTGATTGGACTGGCGAACAACTCGGCACTCTTATGAAGAAACCCGAGTGGGCAACCGTGCAACGTTCGCCGAGTACTTTTCGTTTTCCAAATGGTGAGTCATTTACCGAAATGCACACGCGTATGGTGACAGCGCTTGACGACATTCGTGCAGCACACCCCGGTGGCATTGTGGTGTGCGTGTCACACGCAGACCCCATCAAGGCCGCCGTCGCCCATGCCATGGGCACCCACATTGACCTCTTTCAACGCATCGTTATCGGCACATGCTCGGTCAGTGCTATCGCCTACTCAAGCCACGGCCCCATCGTCCTTACTGTCAACTCCACAGGCGGTTCTTTGGCCGACCTGCGTCCTTCGTGATTTTTCTGGCACACTGATTACACATGGGTTTCTATTACGACTTCGAAAATGCCGATGCATTTGCAACAGGCGCAATTGGTACCCCCGGCGAACGTACTTTCTACATGCAAGTCCGCGCCGACGGACGCACAGTGTCAGTGAAATGTGAAAAACAACAAGTCGCTGCTCTTGCACAATATTTGCGCAATATGCTCGCCGATATGCCAGACACAACGGGTTCAGTAAATAACTCCACCGCAACATTGCAGAACCCTGTTGAGCAAGATTTTGTCCTTGGCTCAGTT
>WLSJ01000077.1 GCA_009705865.1 Actinomycetota bacterium
TTAGAACGCGCACGTCGTGGGTTTGAATTGATGGAAGAGTCGGCAATCATGCTTGATGGTGCGTACGGCGATGCAGATGACACTGAAGAAGCAGATCTCCTTGAGCTTGTTTTGAATGCACCAACTCACTTTCAAGATTCGTGTATTTCATTCTGCGAACGCGCAGATGCCTGCTACAAGAGAGCTCTTGCTAACAGTGAAGGCGTGGTGTTGGGTGACGATGTCGCGCGGTTCCTCAACGGAATTTCATTGCAACGTGCAGAAGACCTGATGAATGGCCAGAAACCAGCAACTGCGGTAGAAAAAGACTTACTTGCTCGCCTTCAATCACAATTGCCGGCACTGCCATGAGCGCATCATTAGAAACAGTTCGGCGCTTAAACGCGTGGGCTATTGGTGAACCGTTAGCCCGCGGCAATGTCATCAACATGCACGTGGCTGACGACGAAGACCTATTCATTGTTTCGTTCTTGCGTATGGGTGGCGAGTCTCGTCCGTGGGGTGTTGCGTACGGCACTATCACCGATGGTCCAACGGTTCTCACTGTTCCGGAAGGTCGTAACCGTCAACTAGTGGCAGACATGATGGCTGCATTTGCGCCAGCAATTCTTGGTCATTTTCGCCATCCGTCGTATAGCGAGGATGGTCCTGCTGCCTATTCAACACAACCGTTGCGTCAAGTGTGGCTGCCCGGAACATCACACATTGAAATGTTGCATTTCATTGCAGCTGCGTATGCACGATCAACATGGGATAGGCCAGACATTGCAGTATTGAACGCACTCGGCAATCTTGCCAACTGTTTATTCATTGAATCGCAGCGCCCAGGTCAACAAACAATTGTTGCTGCCACTGATGCATTACGAAACAGCTACATATTTCCTGCTACTCCAGTTCGCCAAGCACACCTTGGCTACTTGCTGGGTTGGCTGAATGGCGGAACAGACCGAGATTCGCGAATGGCATCTGCGCAAGCAGCAGAGAAATTGTCTGTGTCAACAGTTCTTGACCCACATGTTGAACGCACAGTTCTGCAGCCATTGGTTTCTGCGTGGGGTGAGGCTCGAAACGAAGGCAACACTTCTGTAATGAGTGAGGTGAGTGATGACATTCAGGCATCACTTGCAGATGAACTCACTGCGCGGTGGCACCTTGCGCGTGAAGCAGCTGAAACAGTTCGAAGTGATTCGCGACCCGTAAACGCAGGGGTCGAGTCACTTCGTATTGACACTGCAAAAAGTTTCTTTCGTAACTGGGGCGAAAAGGCTCTCAACGAACTAGCCGAGGTTGATGCATTCTGGCCAAACGTATTTACTGATTACGGTGCACGGTCTGCAGGCTTTGCATATCAACTTCGTGCGGCGCAGGACCAGAAAGCCCGACACTTCTTGGTGCACGGTGACCAAGAACTACAACGTGAAGAACTTGCATCAGGACATGGTGTTATTTGCACCATCACATCTGTTGCCACTGATTCACCAATGTGGAAGGTCGTTTTCTCGTACCCCGACCTTCCCACGTTGAAGCACGGAGACAAACTTGTCATCGCCGGTACTCCACTCATCGTTCTTGAAGTACATGAGATTGATTTTGATTCTCACACCATGATGTTGAAACCAATGTGGAAGAACGCAAAGCCAAAGGCTGGGGCACTTGGCATGGCGCCCACCAGTAAAGAATGGCGCGGAAAAGAGCTGGTCCTTATTGACGAAATGCCCTACGGCATTGACGAGCGCCGTGCCACTATGACTCATCGTAAAAAGTCATCCGGCTCTGATATCACAGACCTCATTGTTGCTCGGCCACGCAGACATGCAGCTCTTGACGATGATGGCCCTGTACTTGCTAGTGGGGACGACCAATGAGCACGCCTGTATATATGGAACTACAGCAGTTCATCCGCGGCACTGGTCGCATTGCTGTGGTGAAAGCCCCACCAGGTTCAGGAAAGTCATACAACTTGCTGGAAGCGCTTGACGGCGCACTCGCTGATGGAAAGCGCATTGCAATTGCGGCGCAGACCAATAACCAAGTTGATGACCTGTGTGATCGCTTCTGTGCTCGTTTCCCTGATGATGAGATTGTTCGTTTTTCTAGCGAGACATACGAGCGGCCGAGCGATCTACCTGACAATGTGCACATCGTCTTCAAGAAAGATTTTTTGCCCGTTGGCCCATCAATCATCATCGGCACTGTCGCAAAGTTGGGACTAGTTGAGATTGTTGATGAATACGACGTTCTCTTTATAGATGAGGCCTGGCAAATGACATGGGCTGACTTCTTGACTATGCGCGACGTATCTGACCGATACGTGATGATTGGCGACCCTGGTCAGATTCCGCCCACTGTCACTATTGCTGTTGACAGATGGGAAGTATCGCCCGTTGCCCCGCACATGCCCGCACCAGAAGTTGCGATGGAGAACCCGGACCTTCGCGCCGTTACGCAGTTGCTTGAACTTGATACGTGTCGCCGTTTGCCCGGTGACGCGGTTGAGTTGGTGAATTACTTTTACGACTTTGAATTTGCTGCCTTTGCGGCAAAGGGCGAGCGATTTTTGCGCCCCACGAAGAAGACATCTGATTCTCGAATTGACTCAGCAATTCTTACGCTGAATGACCACTCCACCGTTATCTACACCCACCCCACCGGACCAGATGGCGCACCTATCGAAACTGATACCGAATTGGCACAAGTGGCGGCTGATTTCGTTTCGCGCCTACTTGCCTTGCAGTGCGAAGTATCAACGTCACCGGCAGAAACAAATGCACCCCGAAAGCTCACCGCCGCGGATATTGGAATCGTTTCTACGCATAACCAAATGAACTCGGCGATTGGTTCCTGTTTACCCACTGCACTGATGGGCGAAAATGGCATTCGCGTCACAACTCCAGAACGCTGGCAAGGTTTAGAGCGTGCAGTCATGATTGCAGTGCATCCATTGTCGGGTGTACAAACTCCAAGTGCCTTCGATTTGGAGACAGGCCGTCTCTGCGTCATGGCATCTCGCCATCAGTCGGCGTGCATTTTCATCACTCGCGATCATGTGGGCGATACGCTGAACTCTCACCTTCCGGCTGCTGACCAAGCATTAGGCCGCGGTGACACCATCGGCCGGGGCCACGCCCAACACACGGCGTTTTGGCAGTATCACGAAAAGAGAAACCTCATTGTCTAATTCACAGCTTCGCTCTACAGATAAGGGAGACGCGCGTTTTGTCATTGGTTGCGCTCATCGTGAAGTCAACAATCGCAATCCAGCAATCGATGCTTCGAAGCGCCGTGAACCTAGCGAACAGCTACTGCACCTTTTTGAACAGGGTCAAATTTTTGAGTCTCAGGTCTTTGCTGAATTAGAACGTCTGCACAAGGTTTCATCACTACGTAAGCAAGATGACGATGTCGAAGGCGCAACAATGCGCGCAATGGAACGTGGCGACCGCATCATCATTGGCCCAACACTTCCCACAATCAATCACCGGTCGGGTCGCCCTGACATATTGATTCGCTTTGGTGAAGAGAAGATGCGACACGGCAAATGGGCGTACATTCCCGTAGACGTGAAGAATTCAAAGCCTCTTGAAGGTAATGCCGATGAAAAATGGGCAGTGTCGCCCCTTGATGCTCCATGGTTAGAAAATCGTGAACGCAAAGACATTGGTCTTGGTTCACCAAAGCCAGAACACAGTTTGCAGCTTGCGCACTACTGGATGATGTTGATTGATCTTGATTACGCACCAGACATTGCGCCAGTTGGCGGAATCATTGACAAAGACCTCAACCTCACATGGCGTGGCCTTGATGATGGCGAACAATCACCTCTCAAAATCATCGAGCGTGAATGGAAGAAGCGCTGGAACGCAATTATCGCGATGCGCGACGACCTTGATGCGTGCACGCGACCTGTGTACCGACCCGAATGCCGTGATTGCGTGTGGCACGACATCTGTGAAACTGAACTTGTGCGCGAGCGCCATGTTTCACTTTTGTCTGGCGTCACTGTCACACATGTTGGAAAAATGGAAGAGGGTGGAATCACCACTACCCCTCAACTTGCAGCACTTGACCCACGTTCTGCAATTGCAGCTAACAAATGGGGCCTCATGCCAAGCCTCGGAGAATTGTTCGATATTGCAACTGAGGACCCGTCAATTGAATTATCAATGTTGCCGAAGATGTCAGACAAGCGTCTCGACAAGCTTGAGGCAATCGGTATCAATACAACAGCTGACCTTTTGTCATACGACCAAGCAACGCTCGCAGTACCCACATACAAACTTCTTGCAGACAACATTGATGCAGCGCGCGTTGATATGCATGCGGGCAAGTACCCGTTCTACCCACGTGGCCAGAACGCACCGCTCATCCCGCGTGCAGATATCGAAATCGATTTCGACGTGGAGAACGATGATGTCGTGTATCTATTTGGTGCGTACATCACTCGTAAACAACCTGATGGCTCATACGACAAGGGCGAATATATATCGTTCCATTTCTTTAATCGTGATGACCTCACTGAAGAAGGTCGACAGTTCGCCGCGTTCTGGGCATGGCTACATCAACAATTTGATGAGGCTGCTGCGAATGGCAAAACAGCAAACGTTTATTGCTATTCAGGAAAAATTGCAGAACTACCAAGAATGCGCGAAGCATCAAAGCGAAATGAAGATGTTCCGGGAGTTCCTACTCCAGAAGAAATCAATGAACTGGGTGCAGCTGCACATTGGGTAGACCTATACGAAATTTCTAAACCATTGTTGTGGCCAACTCGCCGCACAGGTTTGAAAGATGTCGCCAAGTTGGCTGGCTTCTCATGGGATGCATCTGATGCAGGCGGCGGTAACTCCATCGTGTGGTATCAAACCGCATGTGGAATTATTCCTGGGGATGCCACCGGCATGCAACAAAAACTGCTCACCTATAACGAAGACGATGTGAAAGCCACCCTTGCCCTGCGTAACTGGTTGGCTGATGGCGTTGCGGGCAACGGATGGACTCTCGAGTCCGTCGAAACACTGTCGAACTAACACTAAGGGCGCCAGATTCGCCCGTAGTCTTTACTGTATGAATACGGCTCCGGAAATACTTCCTGCCTCAAACGACCCATGCTGGTGTGGCAGTGGACGCAAATACAAGCGTTGCCACAAAGGCACTGAAGGCCGTATTGAACAAGGCGTGATTAGTCCCATGCGTTCCGTGCCGTCGAATATCGCAAAACCTCCATACGCCGAAACCGGAAATGTTCCGCGCCTTGAAGAAGGTCGCGTAAAGACTCCAGAGATCATCGAGCGCATGCGTATTGCAGGCGATGCCGCGAAAGAGATTTTGCGGCAAGCTGGCGAATTTGTTCGCCCCGGAATTACAACCGACGACATTGACGTATTCGTTCATGATCTCACCATCAAGATGGGCGGCTATCCAAGCCCACTGAATTATCACAACTATCCAAAGAGTGTGTGCACCAGCGTAAACGAAGTGATTTGTCATGGCATTCCTGATTCGCGAGTTCTGCTTGATGGCGACATCATCAACCTTGATGTAACAATTTTCTTAAACGGTGTTCATGGCGATACCAATGCATCATTTGCAGTCGGAAACATTTCAGATGAAGACGCTCAACTCATTCGTGTAACTGAAGAATGCATGTGGTACGGCATTGAAGCTGTAAAGCCTGGCGTTGCAATCAACGAAATTGGTCGCGCAATTGAAGTTCATGCCAAGAAGCACAAGTACGGAGTTGTCCGCGCGTTCATAGGCCACGGCATCGGCGAGAACTTCCACACCGATATTCAGGTGCTGCATTACTTCGACCCGCGCAACACCATGATCTTGCGCGAAGGAATGACCTTCACTATCGAGCCGATGATTACGGCTAGTGGCGAATGGCGCCACAAGATGTGGGACGACGACTGGACAGCCGTTACCTCTGATGGCAGCCGTACTGCCCAGTTTGAACACACCATGGTGGTTACTGCTGATGGCGTCGACGTACTTACAGCTGGTGTCGGTGCCGTGTCTCCTTCTGCGCCTTGGCGCCGCTAACCCCAAAGTCGTAGCGTCTAGTTGTGATCGACACCCCGAACTCCGACCGCTACTTATCGTTTGACCGAGAAGAGTGGGCTGACCTTCGTGCAGCAACACCTCTCACCATCCGTGAACGTGACCTTGTTGCCTTGCGCGGAATTAACGACCAGATTGATCTTGATGAAGTCGCCGCTGTTTATTTGCCACTCACGCGTCTTCTCAACTTGTATGTCAGCGCAACGCAAAACCTACACAAAGTCTCTGCAACGTTCCTTGGTGCAATGGCACCGAAAGTGCCCTACGTCATTGGTATTGCCGGCAGTGTGGCCGTAGGGAAAAGCACATTTGCTCGAATCTTGCAGGCGTTGCTTGCACGTTGGCCAGAACACCCTCGTGTTGACCTCATCACCACTGACGGATTCCTGTTTCCGAATGCGGTGCTGGAAGATCGTGGCATTATGAACCGCAAAGGTTTCCCGGAGAGCTACGACACAAAAACACTGTTGACATTCCTGCGTGATCTGAAGAGCGGGGCTCCGGATGTGGAAGCGCCTGTTTATAGCCACGTTGTCTACGACATTGTTGAAGGCGAAACCGTTTCTGTTCAGCAGCCAGACATTCTCATCATTGAAGGACTCAATGTTCTGCAAGTGGGTTCAGAAGCAAACGAGTTCGTCTCTGACTATTTCGACTTCTCTATTTATATCGATGCCGAAGAACCCGATATTGAACAGTGGTACATCGAACGATTCCAGAAACTGCGCGAAACCGTTTTTCGCGACCCTGACAGTTTCTTCCAGAACTTTGCTCATCTCACTGATGAAGAAGGCATCAACATTGCCCGTGGCATTTGGCGCGAAATCAATGGCAAGAACTTGGTGGACAATATTGAGCCCACTAAATCACGCGCATCATTGATTGTTGCTAAAGGTGCTGATCACCGCGTGACCAACGTGCATCTACGCCGCTTGTAACAGCAGCGTTTATTCTTCCAGTTCTCCGAAGGGCAGGCCTTCGAAGCTGGCTTCAGGGGCCTTGATTTCTCGAGGTGATTTAGAAATCGGTGTGATGTTTTTCATCGGCTCATTTTCCTGAACAACACCCAAGTCTTTGAAGTTACGCATGGTGACCAACAAACGAGTTTCCATGGAACCAACCATTGCGTCGTATGTAGTGAGAACAGTGTTTAAAGAGTCACCCATTTTCACAACATGGTTAACAACAACCCCAACACGTTCGTGCATTTCTTTGGCCAGCTTTGCGACCTTTGCGGCGTTCTCTTCTAGTTGGTGAGATTGCCAACCTTTTGCGACTGTTAGTAACAATGCAAGAAGGTTTACCGGTGATGCGATAAGAACACGATCTTTCATAGCGTCAGCCAAGAGATTGATATCCGACTTCATGGCATCAGCAACGGCGCCTTCATTGGGAATGAACATGACAACAAAGTCCGGAGTGTTGTGGCCGAACTGTTCCCAGTACTTTTTGTCGGCAAGAGCTTTGACATGGACACGAATGTCTTTGGCATGATTCTTGAGCTCTTCGTCTTGTCCGGCCGCATCTTTGGCATCTTGCATACGCAGGTAAGCATTGAATGGAAACTTTGAGTCGACTGCAATACTTCCGCCTGCTGGAAGATTGATAACGGCATCGGGGCGTTGACTGCGTTCTGATTCACCACCTGTGTACTGCTCGGTGTAATCGCAATAGTTCTCCATGCCGGCCAACTTCATGATGGTGCGCAATTGATTTTCACCCCATGAACCACGGGCTGTTGGCGACTTCAGTGCGTTACGAAGCGACGTTGTGGAATCTTGCAGAGTACTTATTTGACTTGTGAGCGCTGTAACCGTTGCCTGCTCAGATGTGTACGTGGTCTGCAGCGCAGCAACAGTGTCACCAAGAATTTTCATCTGATTCTGAATTGGCTGTAGTAGAAGCTTCGCTTGCGCATCAAGCGCAGCAGTCTGTCCACTCAATGTCTGCGTTGCTAGTTGATTTGCTTGAAGATTGTTAGCCACTAATGCTTCTTGTGCAGTTTTCAACATTTGTGCTGCAACAGCACCTTGCACGGATGTAGATATAGCTTCAAGGTTGATGGCAGTTTGAACAGTGCGCGCAATTGCATCGGTGTCTAGCGCAGCTGGAAGAGCTGCTTCGGGCTTATTGGCGCTGGCCTGCATGCCAAA
>WLSJ01000078.1 GCA_009705865.1 Actinomycetota bacterium
AAATACCTAGGGAGCTACCGCAATGGAAGTCATAAGCAACCACAACTGGGCTCTAACAGTCGGCACATTCTTGCCGCTTGTCGGAGTTCTCATCATGCTGTTCATACCGAAAGCTGAAGAGGCACTGATCAAGTCAGTCGCTATCGCAACAGCAATCGCCACACTTGCTGTGGGTATTTACACAATGATCCAGTTCGACTACGGCAATGCCGGATCTATGCAGTTCGTCGCACAGCATGACTGGATCTCGGTTATCAAGTCGTCGTATTTCATTGGGATCGATGGCATCAGCCTTCCGCTCTACCTCTTGTCAATGGTCATCACGGTTCTCGTCATGATCTATTCATGGGATCATGTTCCGTCACCAGGAAATCCGAAGGCATTCTTCATTTTGATGTTGATCTTGCAAACAGGAATGGCCGGAACATTCATTGCACGTGACCTCATTTTGTTCTTCGTGTTCTTCGAACTTGTGTTGTTGCCGATGTACTTCATGATTGGCGTATGGGGTGGCGAAAATCGCCAGTATGCGTCACTTAAGTTCTTCTTGTACACCATGTTCGGTTCCGCTCTCATGTTGGTTGCGTTCCTTGCGCTGTTCTTCAAGACCGGTGCAGAGAGTTTCTCTATTCCGTTCCTCATCGAGCACGGCATGGACATCTCGCGAACCACACAAATTTGGATCTTTGCCGGAATGTTCGTCGGCTTTGCAGTCAAAGTGCCGATGTTCCCATTCCACACATGGTTGCCTGATGCGCATACACAAGCACCAACGCAAGGCTCGGTCATCCTTGCTGCCGTGTTGTTGAAGCTAGGTACATACGGTTTTGTCCGTATTGCGATTCCTGTTCTTCCAGAAGCTGCCAAAGCATGGGCGCCGTATATCGGTGGCCTTGCTGTCATCGGAATCATTTATGGTTCACTTGGCTGTCTTGCACAAACAGACATGAAGCGTCTGATCGCCTTCTCGTCAGTTGCGCACATGGGCTTCGTGATGCTTGGTATTTCGACACTCACCTCATTCGGTATGAACGCTGCAATGTTCGGAATGGTTGCACACGGTCTTATCACTGGCATGTTGTTCTTCGTTGCTGGTTCAGTGAAAGAGCGTTACCACACACTTGAAATCAAGCGTTTGTCTGGCATGTTGTTGCAGATGCCAAAACTCGGATGGATCTTCGGATTCTGTGCCATGGCTTCTCTTGGACTGCCAGGTCTTGCAGGTTTCTGGGGTGAATTCCCCGCAATCTTGTCTGCGTATCACCCAGCTGCCGGGCTGTCTGTCAACGTGTTCCGCGTTTACATGGTGATTGCAGCAATCGGAACAGTGTTTGCTGCCGGTTACTTGTTGTGGCTGTTCCAGCGCATCGCCTTTGGTGAACCAGCTGCAGAATTCGCAGCAGGTCACGGACACGACGAAGACATCCACGATGTCAATAAGTTTGAGTGGATTGCATGGTCACCACTTCTTATTGCAATCGTTGTGTTTGGTGTGTACCCGCAATTGATGTTCAAAGTTCTCGACCCAGCAGTGGGCGTCACCCTCAAGGCTTTCGGAGGCTGACCCGTGCTAAGCACAATCGCCACCGCTGCGTGGTCAGCTCCATCAATTGATTACCACGCGTTAGCCCCCGAGATGATTCTTGGGGCAGGCATTGTGCTGCTCTTGCTGCTCGACTTGTTTTTGTCTGATGCACGTAAATGGATGTTGACTCCGGTCGCAAGTTTTACCTTGCTCGGCGCATTTATTCCTGTGTTGACATTGGCATTGAATAATGCAGGCACACGACAAATGTTTGATGGTCGTTACGTGATTGATGATTTCAGTTTGGTGATGAAGGGCATGTTCCTGCTTGCGGGCTACGTCGTTGTTCTTTTGGCAGCTGACTACATCCGTGAAGGCGATTATTACCAGGGTGAATTCTGGTTCCTGATGTTGTCCAGCATTATGGGAATGGTCATGATGGCGTCAAGCCGTGACCTCATTTCAATTTTTGTATCGCTCGAGTTCTTGTCAATTCCTGCGTACATGCTCGCTGCATGGCGTAAGCGTGATTCACGTAGCAATGAAGCTGGTATTAAGTACTACCTTCTTGGGGTCTTTGCCTCAGCAATCATGTTGTACGGGATGTCGTTGCTGTACGGAATCACGAACTCAACAAAGCTCACCGAGATTGGTGCTTCACTTGGAAGCAACCTCACATCAATTCGTGCACTGGCTGTGTTCTTCGTGGTGATTGGTTTTGCATTCAAGATCTCAGCTGTGCCGTTTCATACGTGGGCACCAGATACCTACCAAGGCGCACCAACTCCTGTTACTGCGTTCTTGTCTGTCGCATCGAAGGCAGCAGGCTTTGTCGCTCTCGTCACTGTTGTCTATGTCGGGTTCCCTGGCTCACACGCCGTATGGCAGCCAGTCTTCTGGATTCTCTCTGCTGCAACAATGACCCTCGGCAACGTCATGGCATTGAAGCAGACCAGCATTGTTCGCATGTTGGCGTATTCATCAATCGCACAGGGTGGATTCATATTGATGCCGCTTGCTGTTGCTGGTGAAGCTGGTGTCGCGCAGTCAGCATTACGCGCAGTAGTGACGTATCTCATCGTGTACGCAGCAACAAACCTCGGTGTCTTTGCTGTGGTGATGGTTGTTGCTCGTAAAACGCGTAGTGGTGAAATTTCCTCGTACGGCGGTTTGTTCTCATACGCTCCTGGCATCGCAACTCTGATGACTATCTTCATGGCGTCACTTGCTGGTATCCCACCACTTGGTGGTTGGTTCGGTAAGTTCGCAGCCTTTCAGTCGCTTGTTTCAGCTGGCACAACGTGGGCCTATGTACTTGCTGTCATTGGCGGCGTGAACTCGGTTGTCGCGTTTGGCTACTACGGTGGCATCTTGCGCGAAATGTGGATGCGTCCTGTTCCAGACGGTGACACGTCTCCAGTTATTGTGAAGTCGTCACTTGCAGTTGCCCTCGGTATTACAAGCATCGCCACTTTATTGTTGGGCGTTCTGCCTGGCATCGTGATTCACTTCGGTGATCTTGCCGGTCTTGCCGGTGCCTTCGGCCGCTGATTCCATTCGCGCTGCGATTGCAGCGTCACAGGGGAGCATTCCGTTCTCTTCGTTCATGGACCTTGCGTTGTACAGCGAACATGGTTTCTATTCCACAACAGGACGCGCAGGCAGGCGTGGAGATTTCATCACTTCTGCTGAAGTGGGCCCATTGTTCGGAACAGTTCTTGCACGAGCCATTGACGATGTGTGGAATCGACTCGGGCAACCAGGCAATTTCCAGATTGTAGAAGTTGGCGCTGGCCCAGGAACTCTTGCACGTTCAATTCTTGCAGCAGCACCTGAGTGTCTGAAGCGTGGTGAATACATCACTATTGAAACCAGTGTGGCACAGCGCGCGCTTCATCCCGATGGTGTGACATCAACTGATGCAATGCCGTCGGCCATTGAATATGGCGTCGTGATTGCTAATGAATTGCTGGACAATATTCCTTTTGAACTGTGGGTGTATGACGACGGATGGCGTGAAGCGCATGTCATTGCAACCGGCGATACGTTCTCTGAAATCTTGGTGAACTCTCCAGTTCCTTCGTTCTTACCAAGCAGAGCTCCACATGGTTCTCGCGCGCCCATTCAGCGCGAAGCGTCACAATGGCTGGCTGATTCATTATCGATACTTCGTCAGGGCTCGGTTATCGCAATTGATTACTGCACGCCATTAACCGCTGAAGTTGCCTCAATGCCATGGCGCGAATGGTTACGAACGTATGCAGGCCACGAAAAGGGTACGCACTACTTGAAAAACCCAGGAGACCAAGACATCACAACGCAGGTTCTCATTGATCAATTAGCTGCCGTGCGTGAACCTGATGCAGTGCGTACTCAAGCTCAGTTTCTGCAGCGATGGGGTATTGATGAATTGGTGGAAGAAGGCAAGCTGGTATGGGCTGAACAAGCTTCTGCGCCAACTCTTGCTGCCATAAAAATGCGCAGCCGCGTTACTGAAGCAGAAGCATTGCTAGATGAAACTGGATTAGGCAACTTCACAGTGCTGGAGTGGTCACAGAACAAGACTCATGCCGAGTAAGTTTGCCTTGTGATAATTGTTGAAAATCTCACAAAGTCGTATGGGTCGAAAAAAGCTGTTGATGATTTATCGTTCTCAGTAACACCTGGACGTGTTACTGGGTTTCTTGGGCCAAACGGTTCCGGGAAAAGCACAACAATGCGATGCATGCTCGGCCTCGACAAACCAGATGCTGGTACAACCACATTTGATGGTCGCAAATATGCCGAGATCGATTCTCCACTGTCGCATGTCGGTTCACTGCTAGACGCCGGAGACGCCCATAAGGGGCGCACAGCGCGAAATCATCTTCGGTGGATTGCGATGACCAATGGAATCTCTGCCTCACGTGTTGATGCTGTTCTGCAGATGGTCGGAATGGAAGATACCGCTCGCACCAAGGTGGGTAAATTCTCTCTAGGAATGCGCCAACGGCTCGGGCTTGCAGTGGCTCTTTTGGGCGATCCGAAGGTTGTCATTTTAGATGAACCTGCAAACGGACTTGATCCTGAAGGAATTCGTTGGACACGTGAAGTAATGCGTCATCTAGCCGACGAAGGTCGGTCAGTGTTGGTAAGTAGTCACCAATTGGTGGAACTTTCTTTGGTTGCAGATGACCTCGTAGTAATCGGACAAGGGAAACTTATTTCTTCAGGCCCAATTGCTCAGTTCATGACCCAACATGCAAAGACATGGGTGAGAGTTGTGTCACCACAATTTGCTGCCCTAGCTGAATTGGTGATTGCACAGGGTGGCACTGTGGAACGCACTAAAGATGGCGGCGACTTCCATGCGATCTCTGCAATAACAATTGGTGATATCGCAGCTGCCAACAACATCGTGTTGCATGAACTTTCACCACAAACTGGTTCACTCGAACAAGCCTTCCTTGACGCTACTGATGCATCGGTTGAATATCGCGGGCAAACAACAACGAATGTTTGGGAGGCTCCGAAGCCATGATTGGTGTTCTTAAATCCGAACTTTTCAAACTGCGCACCACACGAGCAACAAAAATTGTTGTTCTCTCAGCAATTCTGTTACCCGCAATTATCTTTACCCTCACATCAATTTTTGCGTTCGGTAACGGCAAGGCTGGCGATTCTTTGATTGCAATGGTGGGAAATTTCACTCCGTTGACTGCATTGCTTCTTGGTGTGGTGGGTGTTCTGTGTTCGACACAGGAGTATTCACAAGGAACAATTCGTATCACATTGGTTGCTACGCCGAATAGGGTGAAAGTCCTTTTGGCCAAAATGTTGACGATGATTATTGTCTCCATCTGTTCTGCAGCAGTTTTGTTGGTGTTGTGCCTCGTTCCCTCACAGTTTATTCTTCAATCTCGTGACGTGACTTTTGATGTCATCGGGCAAGATCTTCGCGTTCTCTTCTCTGCGATTATTTTGATGTCACTTATCGCCCAGCTTGGCTTATCCCTGGGTCTTATTTTCAAGAGTTCACCTGGTGCCATTTCTGCGTTACTTATATGGCCAACAATTCTTGAAGGAATGGTGTTCGGGCTACTCTCACTTGCGTTCAAGGACAGCAATGTAATTAGGTTCGCGCCAATACAAGGTAACGGTTTCCAACTTGTGTCACCGTTTTTCAACCCTGGTCAAAATACCTGGCTAACGTCGCTGGTGTATTTCAGCGGGTTTGTCAGTGTTTTTATTGCTCTCGGCTCGACGCTTTTTTCGCGCCGCGACGCTTAAGCGGTCTGTTTGTCTGGCCGGCTGGTCAGCCATGCTCCGATCAACACCACACACATACCAATGACTGCAAGCGCAGTGACTTTTTCATCACGAAACAACAGCCCAAGAATTGTCGCAACAACTGGGGTGAAGAACACTCCGATAACGCCGCGCACAGCACCTGCGCGCACCATCAACATGCCGTACATCACGTAAGCAAAACCGGTTCCGAGTGCACCGAGTGCCATCAACGCAAAAAAAGCTGACCATGCAAAATGGCTGTCAAAGAATGCAGGAATCCCTAATGGTAAGGAAAAGAGCAGTGCGAAAAGTTCTTGCCACAACAGAACGGTCAGTGTTCCGTACTTCACTTGCATCTCACGCGACAAGATGCTGGTGAATGCATAGCAACAAGTTGCGGCTAAAAGAAAGAGCACTCCATGAATTGATGCACCTTTGCCGTCACCCACGCTGCCAAAAGAGATCAACGCGATTCCAGCGAATCCGATAACTACGGCGGTGATGCGTCGAGCAGACGGCATATTGCGCGTCAAGATTGCTGCCGCAACAACCGTGGTGATGGGAATTGAGCCGTTGATCATGCCGGCAATGGAAGACGACACTGTCTTTTCGGCCAATGGGTATAGATAGAACGGAATGGTCATGGCCACGAGACCGAGCAGCGCAACGCGCAGAATGTCTGACTTATCGATCCGTTTGCGGGCAGCAGGGAAGCAGGCGAGGGCAAGTGCACCGAAACCAAGGCGGGCGATGGGCACCACGCCCGTTGCCACGTGGTCGATGGCAATGGCAATAAAAAGGAAAGAGGCACCCCATGTCAGAGCAACTGCTGAGGTCATGCCCCATTCTGTTGGCCCGAATTGCTGGGCCGTATCTCGCCCGAGGTTTGACTTTGTCACCTGCTTAGTCTTGCCGTTCGCCATGGGGAACCAAGGCTTCATTTCGGCTTGGCGAACAGCTATTGAGCCTTGCCCAACGTCTCCTTTAGAGTAATTGTATTATTAATCTGATTGTTTGTAAGGTCTCTCTAATGAATTTTTTAACTACCTCAGGGTCTTACTCTCGCCGATCTGCAGGGGCGTTACTACTTGTTGGACTGTTGGCCGGTGTCGTAGTCGGTGGAGGTGTTGGCGTAATTGCAGCGTCATCAACAAAAGAAGTGACGGTGTGTGCAAATAAAAAAACAAACGTGTTGAAGTATTCCAAGAATGGGCGGTGTTCTGCTGCGGAAACAAAAGTGCTGTTAAACCAAATAGGTGAAGCAGGTATTGCGGGTGCAAAAGGTGACGCAGGTGTTGCGGGTCTGAATGGTGCAACCGGTCTGAAGGGTGACGCTGGTGCAAAGGGAGAAACCGGTCTGAAGGGTGACACGGGTGCTGCTGGTACTTCATCACCAACTGGGTTCACTGCGCGCAGTGTGTGTGGATCAAATGGAACAACATTGTGTGCTGTTGGTGTGCAAGGACCGGGCGGCGGAACAATTGTCTATGTTGATACAGCTAATGAGATGACTGGGTATGACTATTTAGAAGTCGCACCAACTGATGCTTCATCTGGTATTGCATGGTCAACCTCAACAGAGAAATGTGGCACAGCAGCAGACACCAATTGTCAATCGCTTATGTCTGGTACGGACCCCCCTGTGCAAACAGCGTTTTTATCTGATGCGGGAACAGCCCTTAATTACATTGCCTTAGGTACAGGCCGTGCAGCGACTGCAGCGATTGTTGCTCGCCACAATGCAGGCGACGTTGCTAAGACTGAATATGCAGCTGGTGTTGCTGATGCGTACTCCACTGCAACAGCATCTGATTGGTTTTTACCGACGAAGGATGAGTTGAACGAGGTGTGTAAATATGTACGCAACACCGGCCAGACAGCAGGAGCCACCGCCGCATGTGCGGGAGGAACTCTACAAAATAGCTCCTTTTCAAACCCCTACTGGAGTTCGTCTGAATCCGTCGCGGGTGAGGCGTGGTATCAGAGTTTCAACAATGCCGGTTACTTCGACTACCTCGGCTATCCCAGGATGAAGACGACGAGTAAGCCAACCTATGAGATCTTCGTGCGCCCGGTGCGGGGATTCTAAATCTCCTCTGTATGTTCCGTACTTTTCACGTACGGCAGTGCAACTAGCCTGAAGAGAGACGACGAGTGGTGCGTAGATGTTTTTCGCACCTTTCTTCGTCCCATCCTCGGGAGTTCACATGGCAGACAACGACAACCACGACACAATCGATGCTCTTCAATGGGAAAAGCGAACCTTTCCGCCCTCCGATGCATTCAAGAAGAACACTCTTGTTGCTGGCACATTTCTGTACGACGAAGCCAACGAAGATTACGAAGCGTTTTGGGCGCGTCAGGCCAGTGAGCTGGTGTCATGGGATAC
>WLSJ01000079.1 GCA_009705865.1 Actinomycetota bacterium
CGCTTGCCTGAGACTGGTGCGATTCTGTTCACTATTCGCACTTACGTAGAAAAGTTGAGTGATTTCATTACTCGTGACTACGCCGTTGTGCATGACATTGGCGACATCATTAACAAGATTCCAGTAGACGTTGCTCAATACAAAAGCATTGCGCCGTATCGAGAACGAATATTTGAATACTTCAGTGCCCGCTAATTAGACGGGCCGAAGTGGCTCTGTTCTGCCTTGAGGAATTTCAATTCGAATTTCATCGCCCGTGTGAATAACGCCGCCGTTAATGACGATTGCCATGATGCCAGCTCGTCGAATGGTTTCGCCAGTAGGACTTTCCGAGCGGAAGGCCGCTAGTAAACCGTCACGGTAGGTGTTGATTTGAGCGCACGGATTACGTAGCCCAGTCAGTTCAATGACCGTATCGCTAATGGAAATCAGGGTTCCTGTTGGTAGGGCGTGTAGATCAATTCCGTATGTTGTGATGTTCTCGCCCAGTGCACCATCGGGAACGTTCTCTCCATCAAGAGTTTCGCCCATCATCAGATGCACCTGTCTCAGGTTTGGTTGTGATGGATCTGCAGCAAATCGAGACCGATGTTTTACAAGCGCTCCGCAATGAGCGTCGCCTTCTACTCCGAGGCCGGTGATCAATGTGATGGAGTCGGTGGACTCTTTAGAGAATCCATGAATTTGTGAACGATGTACAGACCGAACGGTACTCATAGCTATGTGGTGTAGTCGGCGTTGATACGTACGTATCCGTCGGTGAGGTCACAGCCCCACACGGTTGCAGTAGCTGAACCAGTCTGTAGCGACACATGGATAGTCACATCGTCGCCACGCATGTACTGACTGAGTTGCGCAAGACCTGATTCATCAACACGAGTGGGGTACACCTCTTGTGCGCCAAAACGGATGACTACTTTTTCCTGGGCGATGTCTGTGTATTGGCTGCATTTGCCAACAGCCATTGCAACGCGACCCCAGTTTGGATCTGCGCCATGCACAGCAGTTTTGACAAGCGGTGAGTTGACGATGGACTTGGCCACGGTCTTTGCTTGTTCTGCATCACGTGCATTGTCAACCGTGACTTCAATGAGTGTTTCGGCGCCCTCGCCATCGCGTGCAATTGCCTTTGTGAGATCTAGGAGAACTGATTGAAGAGCAGCGGTGAATGCTGCATCGTCAACGGTTCCTGCTGCACCACTCGCCAAGACAATCGCGGTGTCACTAGTACTTGTATCGGTATCAACTGACACGCAGTTGAGCGTTTTGTTGATGACGCTTCGAAATATGTCGTTTAATTTCTGTGGCTCAACTTTTGCATCGGTGAATACCATTGCAATCAGGGTTGCCATGTTGGGCTCAATCATGCCGACGCCCTTGGCCACACCAACAACGCGTGCGGTGGAACCAGCGATGGTTGCGGATGAGATTTTGTGAACAGTGTCCGTTGTCATGATGCCGCGAGCGACATCTTCGGCGTCGTTGTCTGGCAATGGAAACGGAAGTGATGCGATTCCGGCGCGAATGTTGTCGATGGGGTAGAGACGCCCGATGACTCCGGTTGACGCGATCAGCACTTGGTCACTGGAAAGTCCGAGTGCAGCCGCAACAGATGATGTGACTTCTTCAGCGTGACGCATTCCCTCTTCGCCAGTTGCCACGTTGGCATTCTTTGAAATCACAACCACTGCTTGTGCTGCGAGATCAGCCACATTGCGACGAGAAATCACCAGGCTGGGGCCAGCAAACCTGCTCTGGGTAAACACGCCCGCTGCAGAACACGGACCATCAGCCATAACGACCGTGAAGTCTTTGGTTGAGTCCTTCACTCCGACATTGGTGACGAAGGAGGAAAAGCCGAGGGGAAGAGCAGTAGTCACGACAATTGTGTTTAGCACCCCGAAGGCCCTGTTGGGGGTTTAGATTTGATTCGTGCGCACAATCGTGGTCAATGGAACTGTTATCAATGCAGACGGACGGGTCGCGGCCGATGTGGTGATTGAGGGTGAACGCATCGTTTCTGTGGTGCCACGCTCCGCTGGGGTGCTTGTGCCTGGCCCGGATGATTCTGTCGTCGACGCCAACGGCTGCTTCGTGATTCCGGGTGGAGTTGATGCACACGTTCACATGCAGCTCGATACGGGCACCATGGTCTCGTCTGATTCTTTTGAGTCAGGCACAATTGCAGCTGCTCACGGCGGGACCACCACCATTATTGATTTTTCTGAACAACGCCTTGGCGGTCAAGTGCTCACCGCATTTGAGAAACGGTTCGCTGAAGCAGAATCACAGTGTGTGATCGACTGGGGTCTTCACCAGGTACTTGGTGGTGTTGATGCCCAAGCACTGATTGATACGCGATCACTTGTTGAACGAGAAGGTGTTGCATCAATCAAGTTGTTTATGGCGTATCCGGGGCGTTTGTATTCCGATGACGGACAAATACTGCGTGCGTTACAGATGTGCGCAGACACCGGAATGATGGCAATGGTGCATGCGGAAAATGGTTTAGCCATTGACGTGTTGATTGAACAAGCAATTGCTGCTGGCAATACCGGGCCTGAATTCCATTCACTGACTCGTCCGCCAGAACTTGAAGCAGAAGCAGTGCATCGCGCAGCGGTGCTGGCGCGTGTTGCAGGTAATGCGCCTTTGTACATCGTGCATTTATCTAGTTCGCACGCATTACGAGAAGTCGTAGAGGCCCGTTCGCGCGGAACAAATATTTTCGCTGAGACGTGCCCGCAGTATTTGCATCTGTCATTAGAAGAACACTTAGGACAGGGCTGGCCAAATGGGGCAGGGTTTATCTGTTCCACTCCGTTGCGTTCACGTCACGACCATCATCAGGCAGATTTGTGGGAAGGCCTGCGTATCGATCAACTTGCAGTCGTCAGTACTGACCATTGTCCGTTCTGTTTGCGTGAACAAAAGTTGGCAAACGGTGAAGCATTCAATGTGGTGCCAAATGGAATTGGTGGCGTTGAGCACCGTATGGACTTGGTGTATCAAGGCGTCGTCGCAGGGCACATCAATGAAGAACGATGGGTGGAAGTGTGTGCAACTGCGCCAGCTCGTCTATTTGGCCTTGGTTCAAAAGGCGTTCTTGCTGAGGGCTTTGATGCCGACGTTGTTATCTATGACCCGAACGCAACGTCAGTGCTTAGCGCAAAAACTCATCACATGAATCTTGACTATTCCGCGTATGAAGGACTCAGTGTGCAAGGCGGCGTACGTACCGTGCTGTCACGTGGAGAAGTCATTGTTGACAAAGGTAGTTTCCTTGGTCGCGTTGGCCGTGGGAAGTATTTACGCCGCGAAGTCTCGCGTCATATTCGCTAAGCGAATCGCTTCACCAAGTTTTCGAGCGTCTTCTCAATCGATTTCGCATTGTCCTGCGGTGATTTGCGCAGTTTGAGAATGAGTGGTGACTTAGAAGTGTTCCAGTCGAATTGTTCTGTGACTTTTGTGCCGCCATCAGCAGGTTCCAAGATGTATCGCCAGATATGCCCACCGAAATGGCGCCATGCAATTGTCTTGTTTTCTTCAAACTCAACAACAGTATTTGTGATTTTGTAACTGAAGCCAATTTTCATCTTCATACCGAAAGTGGCATTCAGTGACAAACGTTCTGGTGCATCGAGTTGCGCTGATTGGATAGAACCGGATCCATCGATTTCGCCGTGACGACGTGGATCTGCCAGTAAATCAAAGATCATTTGTGCCGGAGCCGGAACAATGGTGGAACGTGAAACGATTTTTGCTGGGTCAGAAGTCATGACTGCAGTCTGACCCATTCAGACACTGCTTCGGCGCATCGTCTGCCAGAAAACATTGCCCCTTGAATAGACCCTGTATCTCGGTGGTCACCACAGACGAATAATCCATCGCCCAATGACACGCGCTGACGGGGGTTAAATGGCGGATCTTGATTCGGTTGTCCGTGCGGTATGCGATACGTGCGCAGATGTCTCCATGAATCAACAGTTGAGCCCCACCAACCACGTAGTTGACGTCGTGCAGCTGCTTCGAGGTCGCCGTCAGCAAGGCCAGGCAATGCGGCTGCAACAAGGTGTTGTCCGTGTGGTGCGTAATGCGGGCTGACGTGCGACATCACTGCCACGTTGTAGACCGGGCCTTTTCCTTCGCCGTCAAGCACAACGTATGCGCCATCAATAGGTGCAGTGGGTGCAGCGAAGTAGACACATCCGGCGCTGCGTGAACCGACAGTAGGTATTCGGAGTAGCTGGGATGCGATGGGCCCTTCTGTTGCAACAACAACAGCTTTGGCAGCAATTGTGTGTCCGTTTACCAGCGTCACTGACCCGGTTGTTGTTGATGCAACCGCCGTATTAAGAAAGAGGGGAGTCGTGCGCAGCGATGCAGCAAGCTGTTGAGTGATTTGCCCCATGCCTTTGGCCGGTACTACAGAATCGCCTGTTGCAAGGGTGCGAAAAATGATGTCAAACATGCGGCGTGATGAACGCAATTGTGGGTCTAACTGAATACCGCCAACAAGCGGCCGAAAGAATCTGTCGATCATGGTGGGTGAAAAACCAGCAGCTCGTAATGCGGTGAGAGTGTCGACATCGTCTCCGCGCAATAGTGCTTGTGGATCTGCTGATTTCACTTTGGCACGCAATAGCGCAATGCGTGCTTTGTCTGCCCATGTGCCGATAGGTGCAAACGTGGTGGACTTCAATGTCTTTGGCCGACGAAACGGGTCGCCAACAATTGTGCCTTTTCCTTCTCGCCACACCAGTGCCCCAGGTTCAAACGCACGAAAGTCGAGAGCAGGAATGTCAAGATGCCGATGAATTTCAGGGTACGCGGTGAGCATGACCTGAAAACCACGATCAAGAATGAACCCATCTACTTCGTCACTGCGTACTCTGCCCCCAACGCCGTCGGATGCTTCGAGAAGCACGGCAGAAATGCCATGTTGTTCAAGAACGCGCGCCGCAGTGAGCCCTGCAAGACCAGCGCCGACGATGACGACATCTGCCGAAGAAGGAAGTGTCGCGTTGGTCATTTTTTAAGAAGTGCTCGCAATGCAACATCAAGTGTTGGATGTGCAAACGTGAAACCATCTGCAAGAAGTGCATTCGGGACAACGCGCTGACCAGTGAACAACAAAGCGTCTGCCAGTTCTGTTCCCAACAAAAGTTTTGGTCCGAATGATGGAATTGGAACAATTGCGGGTCGCGACATTACCTGGGCAAGTACTCGAGTGAATTCACTGTTTGTTACTGGAGCAGGTGCTGTGAGATTCACTGGGCCAGACAATTGCGATGTCAACAAATGAATGATGGCGTTGACTTCATCAGTGATGGAGATCCAACTCTGCCACTGCTTGCCATTGCCGAATTTTCCACCAAGACCCAGTTTGAATAGTGGTAGTTGCTTCTTTAGTGCGCCGCCCTTCGGTGACAGAACAATACCGGTGCGTAGTAAAACTGTGCGGATGCCAGCGGCTGATGCAGAGGCGGATGCTGCTTCCCAGTCGCGACACACATCGGCGAGGAATCCGGTACCGATAGTTGCATCTTCACCCAGTTCTGCGTCGTCACGTTTGCCGTAGATTCCGATTGCGGAACCAGAGAGGAAAACTGTTGGCTTCTTTTCGAGAGAAGCCATTGTGTCTGCCAACAATGCAGTGCCGAGTGTGCGGCTCTGCAGAATTTCCATCTTGTAGGAATCAGTCCAACGCTTGTCGCCAATTCCGGCACCAGCCAGATGCACGACAGCATCAACACCGTCAAATGCGCTCGGCGACATTTCTCCGGTGGCAGGGTTCCATTTCACTTCGTCATTACGACGTGGTTCGCGGCGAACAGCTGCCACGGTGCTGTGACCAGACGCTGTGAGTTGTGCGGTGAGGGCTTGGCCAATCAGACCAGAGGCGCCGGTGATGAGAATCTTCATATGGTCTCAGTCAACCAAGATCGAACGCTGATTGTTCCCAAAGATTGCGTAGCCTGAAGGTTTCTATGAGCACCCGCAAACTCATTCTCTCGGCCATTATTTGTGCGTTGGTCATAATCGTTGCTGGCGGCGCAAAAATATTTCAGATGACACGCGACACCATCACGGTGGAGGTCTTTGATTTGGGCGTTAACCGCACATTGGCTGATATGACCGTGTCAGTTGAAACTGTGTCCCAGAATGCCGATGTGACCGTGGTGCACGTCTCTATGGTCGGCGTCGAAGGCGCTGATGCGAAAGAGGGCTGGCGGTTGTTGGCTGGGGGCACGGTGTTGTCGCCCGTTGCTCTGCCGGTTGGCACGCTTGGTGTGCCCTGTGCCACTACGCGGTCAGTCGATGTGACCTCATGCGATTTGGCATTTCCTGCCTCCGAGGGCTCGGTTACCGTTGCGTATCTACGGGCAGGGTTGCAATCTCAGTGGTCGCGTCACTAGGAACGGCTACCGTTGTAGGGGAATACAACGGCGTATTCGTTTGATAGGAGAGAACCCCCATGGCTGAACCGTTTGATCTTGTGGTCGTAGGTGGCGGACCTGGCGGGTATGCATCGGCTTTTTATGGTGCATCGGCCGGACTTTCTGTTGCTCTTGTCGAAAAAGACACCATTGGTGGCACATGCTTAAACCGTGGATGTATCCCTGCCAAAGCATTTCTTGAAACTGCTGCAGCACGTCGCCATGTTGAGCATGCTGCAGAGTTCGGAATTGCTGCAACTCTCGGTGCAACAGATTTCGCAGTAGCGCAAGCACGTAAACAAAAAATTGTTGACGGATTAGTAAAGGGTCTCACTGGTTTAGTGAAAGCCAAGAAAGTCACGTACGTTCTTGGCGTTGGCGCATTGAATGCCGATAACTCAGTCACTGTTACTGCTGCAGACGGAACTAAAACTGAGCTCGTCGGAAAGAATGTTGTTCTCGCTGCCGGAAGTGTCCCGCGCGTCATTCCAGGTTTTGAACCTGGTGGGCCAATCATGACTTCCGATGAAGTGTTGATGCTCGATCGCATTCCTGCACGAATCGCCGTTATTGGTGGTGGCGCTATCGGATGTGAATTTGCTTCAGCGTTTGCTGACCTTGGTGCAGATGTCACCATCTTGGAGGGTCTGCCAAAGATTCTGCCTGGGCTTGATGCAGACCTTGCCAATGTTGTTGTGCGTTCATTCGGTAAGAAAAAGATTGCAATCAAAACTGGTGTTGCAGTAACTGGCCATACCCCAACTGGCAAAGGTTCAACAGTTGTTGCGTTTGGTGAAGGTGAAAAGCTTGAAGTTGATGCAGTCATCGTTTCTGTCGGCCGTCGTCCGTTTACGGATCAATTGGGACTTGCAAATACAAAGGTTGCAGTGAGCGATCGCGGATTTGTTGACGTTGATGCGTATTGCCGCACCAACGTTGCCAATGTCTTTGCGGTTGGCGACCTGATCAACACTCCACAACTTGCTCACGTTGCATATGCAGAAGCAATTCTTGTGGTGAAACAAGTTCTTGGTGAGGCCGCAATTCCTGTTGACTACGACAAAGTGCCATGGGCAATTTATTGCAGCCCGGAAGTTGCATGGGCAGGGCCTGGCGAAGAAGCCGCAAAAGCAGCTGGCTACGACGTTGTGGTTGCAAAGCATCAGTTCCGTGCCAATAGTCGCGCAATGATCATTGGCGAAGTTGACGGACTCGTGAAGATCATCGCCAAGAAAAACCCCGACGGTACTGCCGGACAGGTTCTTGGTGTTCACATGGTGGGACCATGGGTCACTGAACAACTCTCGGGCGGCTACCTTGCCGTGAACTGGGAAGCGACAGTGGACGAAATTGCTCATTTCATTCAGCCTCATCCAAGTCTTTCCGAACTATTCGGCGAGACCGTGATGTCGCTCACCGGTCGAAGCATCAACGCGTAACAATCAGGACACACACAACATGGCAGAGATCACACTTCCTCAACTAGGCGAGACAGTTACCGAAGGAACCATTACAAAATGGTTCAAACAAGTTGGTGACACAGTCGCAGTCGACGAACCACTGTTCGAAGTATCGACAGACAAAGTTGATACGGAAGTGCCGTCGCCGATTTCCGGAGTGCTCACAGAGATTCGCGTCGCCGAAGGTGACACTGTTGCTGTCGGCACCGTCATCGCCGTCGTCGGCGACGCCTCTGCCTCTGCCGCTCCTGCCGC
>WLSJ01000008.1 GCA_009705865.1 Actinomycetota bacterium
CAGAAGGAAAAACTGTTCGTCCTCTATCCAAGGGTTACGCCACGTTCGCAATCGCAGAGAATGGACTCAGCACAGTGGGCGTGTGGGGCGACAATATACGCGATGACGGCACATGGAAATCACTGCGCCAAAACTTGCCGCCCATTGTTCATAAAGGTAAGTCGGTGTATGCAAACTACCCCGATGTGGATTGGGGACAGGACTATTCCAACAAGGTGTACAGCTTTCGCTCAGCAATCTGTACACGTACTGATGGACTCATGATGTTTGTTGCTATTGGGAAAGTGAATATTCGCATGTTGGCAGATTCCTTGGTAATACTTGGCTGCTCCACTGCAATGGAACTCGATATCAACGGCACATGGCCCAATTTCTCGGTGTACAGCGGCTTCGGAAAAACTTCACGAGATGGCCAAGTCATCGATAAACGAATGGGAGACCCAAATCGCTACCTCTCTCAGTCAACGAAAGATTTCATTGCACTCTTTGACCCACAGACTCTTCCCGCCGGAGTTGTCAAATAGAGGTCGTGCAAGCGAATACGATGTGTAGAAACACCACTAAGGAATTTTCACATGTTTGATAACGATGACTCTGAACCAGCAGTTGACTCTGGAGCTGGCATTGGCACAGTTGCCGCTATAGCCGGGGTGTTGATCATCGTTGCACTTATTGCAGCCAACACCACCCGTATTGATATCAATTTCGTGGTGTATCGCACGCATGACGTACCGCTGTGGTGGTACACAATCATCCTTGTTGCGCTAACAATCGTGACAGATCGTGTTCTTCGATTTGTTATTCGTCACCGTAAAGCAAACAAAAACAAGTAGCAAAAATCAGCCAACTATTCGATAGTTGGCTAACAAGCGCGGTTCTCCGCCATCTTCAGTTGCAACAATTCCGTCATCAACTAATTTGCGCACATGTGACCAAACACTCCGACGCGCTGGACGATGAAGTTTCTTGTCTATCGCCGCATACAACACTTTGACTATTCCTGGAATGGTGTTGTTGCCGTTTGCAATCTGCACAATGATCTGACGTTCACGTTCTAAACGATGTTCATGGTATGCAACAAGAAATGGTTGTGGGTCCGTCACTGGGCCACCATGTGTGGGCCATAAAATTCTGTCATCACGGGCTATAACCTTGCGCATGGAATCCATGTACTGACGCATATCGCCATCTGGTGGAGACACGATGGTGGTTGACCACCCCATCACATGATCTCCCGTGAACAAAGCACGCTCGGTGTCCATAGCCACGCATAAGTGATTCGACGTGTGACCAGGTGTAGCAACAGCAGTGAGTGCGAACTCATTTGTTGCAAAGAACTTTTCACCATCAAGCACTGCGGCATCTGGCATGAACGCTAGATCGATTGTCTCTTTTTCTTCGTCAGACACAACTTCGTCAGTTGGATCATCTTCCGATTCGTCATGATCATCTTCTTCAACAAAGCCGTCATATACCCGATGCGGACCAATGGCGTATCGAGTAGCACCAGTCTCACTGTGTAACCATTCAGTGAGTGGCGAGTGATCAGAATGACAATGAGTCACCACGATGCCAACAACATTGCGCCCCTCAAGAACAACTCGTAATGCTTCCCGATGACTATCAAGCTTTGGTCCCGGATCAATGACAACGACATCGTGTGTTCCGAGAATGTATGTACCTGTTCCGTGATAACTGAACTTAGACGGATTTTTCGCAATGACTCTCTGAACTAGAGGAGACACCTGAGTAATTTCGGCATACGGCGCATCGTCGATGCGGGGAACAAATGGGATAGCCATGATCAGTCAAACCCAATTGCTCTCACTGCACCCACTGGTTTTCCATGGCCGAGTACAACCTCCACGATGCTGTTATCAACACGTGTGATATCTATACCCAATTTTTGCAAAGCAGCAAGAAGAACAGTCGGTGTTGCGCGACCGTAACCGTCTGACAACTTCAGCGCAACTGCACGTCCATCGGGTAACGCTGCGGCGTACACAGCATCAGCACCATCTTTGGCAAACAATCCGTTCACGCCGGAAACAATTGTGGTGACATCACGCCCTTTGCCTCCCACCATGTACGGAAACTGTGACATAGCTGTATAGATCTGAGTGCCGGACTCTCCCGCTTCACCTGTCGCCATCGCACGCATGGCGCGAGCAAGACCAACTAGTTCCACAACATGAGCCGGTGCGCCACAACCATCAATTCCAATAGCAAATGCCTCATGGCCCGTGACTTCGGCAACTGTTCGCGTAATCAATTGCTGCAACGGGTGATCTTGTTCAAGGTAATTGTTAAGTGGCCATCCGTTGATAACGCACGTTGCCACCATGCCTGAATGTTTGCCGCTGCATCCCATTTGTAAAGCAGATTTTGGACGACCTTCACGAATTGCATCATGAGCAGAGTGAGTATGCATGGGGTAATCATGCGTGTTCCCCAATGCACTTTCATCTAGTCCGAATTCAGACAAGATTGATAGCGCTGTTTGTTGGTGAATCGTTTCGCCGTTATGGCTAGAGCACACCAACGCCAATTTTTCCGGCGGTAGCGATAGACCAGCGCGGACCATTGCCAATGCTTGAATCGGTTTGGTAGACGATCGAGGAAAAATCTGTATGTGAGGGTCCCCCAGCGTAAATTCAATATCGCCAGAACGGCCAACACCGACAACTGCTCCGAAGTGAACGCTCTCATCAACTCCGCTTCGCGAAACTACAGCAACCGGAACAAACTGTGTTGGAGAAACTCCGGTCACGCTGACCGATTCTTTCGTGAACTGCGCTTTGCCCGTACTGGTTTCTCTGGCGGCATCAGAGTGAGCGGATCATCAATCACTTCGTGACGAGTTCCCCATGACGATACGAGGGCTTGACCCATCGCTACTGCAGGTAACGCAAGAATTGCGCCCACTGGCCCAAGGACAGCTCCTCCCACAAGTGCACCACCAAAGGCCAATGCAGGATGCAATTCCAAAGTACGTGCAGTTACCTTCGGTGCAAAGAGGTAATTTTCCACCTGTTGATACACAGCAATAAAGCCAACTACTACTAATGCTTTGATTGGGGACTCAACAAAGGTCAACACCAATGGCAGTACACCTGCGATGTACGTTCCGATAACTGGCAAGAACTGGGAAACGAACCCAACCCACAATGCCATCGCGATCGGAGCTGGGATACCAATTGCTTGAAAAGCAATCCAGTGAAAGAAGGATGAGATAACCGCTAACAATGCGCGTGAATACAAATACCCACCAGTTTTGGTGATTGCCAATTCCCATGCATTCAAAACTTGTCGTTGTCTGTCTGGCCGCAATCGGGAACAAATAGATCGCCGTAGTCGAGGGCCATCAGCAACTAAGTAGTACGAAAACAACAACACGGTAAACATTTGAAAAATGACTCCGAGCGCTTGAACAGAAAGGTTGAACACTTTGTCTTGTTGCGAGTTAACGAATTCTTGTACCGGACCATTCGGGTCAGAGATCTTTTCGTTGACCGATGCAGCATCGATCTGAGTACTAAACGTGTCATTCAGAATTTTCACCGTGTCATTGACGTATTGCTCACTGTTTGACAACACATCAGCAACTTGTTGCCCGACGATGGTGCCCACTGCACCCACAAACGTAAAGACAATTACGACAAGTCCGAGCATCAACAAACCAGTAGAAGAACGGCGGCCTCTGCCACGTGCTACCAACCTGTTGACTGCTGGCTCTAGTGCCAACGCAATAAACAATGACACCAACATCAAAATGAGGAAGTTGTTCAAACGATGAAACGTAAAACGCAGAACCAGAGTTCCGATAAACCCCAGCCAGAAAATCACTACCGCGCGCGGTACCCATCGAGGCATCCGTGAAGATTGGCTTGCAGAGACTGGTGTTTCGGTCACAGACGAAAGCGTATAGGTCGCCATCCTGTGACGCATTCGCCGTGCAATTCCCAGCTATGGATGGCACGATAGAGACATGCCTTCAGTCCCCGCCGCCGTCTCTGACCGAGTCGAATCAGTACGCCTGGCGATTGCAGCCGCCCTTCGCGACAGGGTTATTGGTGATAACGCCGAGGAAAAGCGCGACGCCATCATGAATGCCACTGGCCCTCGATGGTTCTCTGAGTCCTCTCCGCTTCACATCGTCCATTCGGATTCATCGATGTTTATCGGTGGGATGAGGGCCTTGTTGTTTCAATCCCTACATCCATTAGCAATGGCCGGTGTCGCTCAACATTCCGATTATCGCGGAGACCCTTGGGGCCGCCTGCAACGTACTGCAGACTTTGTAGCAACAACATCTTTTGCTCCAGCAGATGCAGCACAGCGTGCAGTTGACATCGTGGTCAATGTGCATAAGCGTGTCAAAGGAACCGCTAGTGATGGTCGTGAATACTCTGCGTCTGATCCGCATCTTCTTCGATGGGTGCATGTTGCAGAAGTTGACAGTTTCATTCGTGCACATCAGGCATACGGAGCAACACCGTTAGATACCGCCGGCTACGACGCATACGTCGCAGACATGGCAGTTATCGCACGCAAGTTGGGCGTACCAGCGCCACCAACATCAGTGCAAGGTCTCAAAGATCAAATTGCACAGTTCCGCCCTGAACTTCGCGGCACCACAGAATCACGTGATGCAGCAAAGTATTTATTGCTGACTCCACCACTTGAACTTGTTGCTCGCGTTCCGTACTCACTCATTGCAGCTGCGGCAATAGCAATTCTTCCCACATGGGCTCGCGCCGATTTACGACTTCCGTACTTACCAGTGACTGAACAACTTGTGGTGAAGCCAATCGGTCAGCTCATCTCGTCCACCATTCGGTGGGCTACTTCTGGCGATTTTGTTTCGCAAGCGGTGTAGCTAAATCTCCATGTGCGCCAATGCGTACTGTGTCAAGCCCTAGCCACGTAGCCATTTCACGCAACTCAAGCATGAGTTCTGAAACAACATGCTTAACATCAACACCTTCTTCACTAAATGCTCCGGGTACAACAAGTTCGCCAGCATGCCGATCAGCTTTCAGATCAACTCGTGCCACAATGCGGTCACCTAAAACAAACGGCAACACGTAGTAACCGTAAATACGCTTCGGTGCTGGTACATAAATTTCTATGCGATAGTGAAAATCAAACAGTCGTTCAATGCGCGGGCGACACCACACCAAAGAATCAAATGGCGACACAAGTGCTCGCACGTTTACTTCACGAGGACGCTTCGTGTTCGGCAACATATACGCAACGTCGCGCCACCCCTCTACCCGCACTTGCTCAAGAAGACCTTCTTCAACAAGTTCAGCTAAATAAGGCTTTGCTTGTTGAGGTTTTTGCCTGTGGTAATCAAACAGGTCGCTCGCGGTTCCAACGCCCACGCTGCGCGCTGCTAGCAACAACATCTCACGACGAGCTTCACCTTGGGTCGGTGTCGGTGCATTCAATGTTTTCTTTGACAACACATCGTGCGGAGCGTGATACACACGCGCAAAATCCGATGATCGACGTTGCGCAGTGATCTCTCCGGTCCAAAACAAGTATTCAAGAATTGCTTTACCGTCATCCCAATCCCACCACGAACCCTTTGGACCAGTGCGAGTACGAACATCACCAGCGACAATCGGGCCATCGTTATAGATGCGGTCACGAATTTCTTTGACAAGTTTTGGTTTTTCCTTAGCGATGCGACGCAAGCCTGGCCACATTGAACCATTACGTGCTTCTTCCATTCGCCAGCGAATCAGTGGGTGCATTTCGACGGGAAGGTGTGACGCTTCGTGACACCAATATTCAAATAGCTCACCATCAGCCGTGGCGTCAGGAATGAGAGAACGCGGATGATTACCGAGGCGTGAAAATAGCGGCATCTCTTGACTGCGCACTAAAACATTGACGCTGTCGATCTGAATGAGACCAACAGAGTTCATTACACGACGCAAATGACGTCTATCGATTCGTCCAGTGGGACGAGGTGTATCGAATCCTTGTGCTGCTAACGCAATGCGTCGAGCAGAGGAAAGACTGATCTCAGTCGGCGACTGTGACCGTGACACTCTTGATTACAACATCGACCAATGGTTTGTCACTGCGATCTGTTTCAACATTCTGCATTGCTTCGACAACTTCAAGACCTTTGACAACTTGCCCGAACAGTGCGTACGACGGAGGCAATTGCACACCGCTTGGCCCACTGATGAGAAAGAATTGTGAACCGTTTGTGTTTGGCCCGGCATTTGCCATTGCCAATGAACCAATTTGGTATTGCCCAGCTTTTGGCAATTCATCGGCGTATTGATATCCGGGTCCACCGCGGCCTGTGCCGGTTGGGTCTCCGCCTTGGCACACGAAGCCCTTGATGATGCGGTGGAAAATGATGTCGTCGTAATAGTGGTACGCAGCGAGGTACACGAAACTGTTCACTGTCTTTGGTGCCTTGATGGGATCAAGTGCAATGACCAATGTTCCCATTGATGTTTCCATCGTCGCGGTGTATCGCTTGGTCGGGTCAATTCCCATTTCAGGAGCTGAAGGGAATTTTTGATTCTTTTGTGCTGAACCATCAAGTGGGGGGAAAGGGAAACTCATCCCGATGACGATACAAGCCGCCGGTGGAACCTTTCGCCTGGCAGGTCACGCAGTGTCTACGATGGAGACATGAGCGAACACACGAGCCCCCTCGATCTAGATGCCATCGAGCGTGATTTGGCCGATGTTGATGCTGCATTGACTCGTCTTGATAACGACACCTATTGGGTCGATGAAGTGACGGGCCAGCCTCTCAGCACAGACCTGCTCGCTGCTCACCCCACTGCTCGACGTAATCCGTCGTAACTGTGACCTGCGTCTCGCTTTCCGCGTGATGAAGAGTTAGAATCTTAGAAGTAATCAAGCAGTTAATTGCACCCTGCAAGTAACTGAAAGGATAGGGAGTTCACCGTGGCAGATCCAACTAAGCCGAGAGCATCATTTGCTCCGTGGGATCGCCGCGAACTGCCAGGCAGTTTCAGTGTGGAAGAGACCGCACGTCGTGTCGGCAACTACAAATGGGCCGAAACAAAATTGTTTGAAGTCCTTGGTGGCTGGATTGCCACTGTGCCAGAACTCGACATCAAACTTCGTCTCGGTACTCACTGCTACAAGCACGCATGGCACGCCGAACTCTGGCACAAGCGTTTGCCCGAACTTCGTGAAATGAATCCGGCTCGCCTTACTGTTCCTGCCAATGACGCACTTGTGCGTTTCGTTGATGCCATGACCGAGCCTGAAGATGCAAGTCTCACTATTGAAAAACTTGTTGGCGTGTACCGCGTGTATATCCCCCACTTCATTTCGGCATACACATATCACCTCAACAACACCAGTGAAATTACTGACATGCCTACCATTCGGTCACTGAAGTTTATTTTGCAAGATGAGTTCGAAGATTGGCGCGATGGCGAAATGCTCATCCAGTCGCTGCTCGAAACTCCCGACCACGTCGATCGCGCTGCTGCTCACCAAGCAAAGCTCGAAAAACTTATGCTCGAGGCCGGCGGTATCGCTGGTCACGGAAGCATCGGAATCAACACACAAGCACCACAAGGAGCACTGTCATGAAAAAATTCATGCCCGTTGAAGAGTTGGCACGCGACGAGCGTTTCAACCAAATCACACAAGCAGACCGCATGGCCGATGGCCGTAATGCACTGATTGGTGAAGCTGAAAAATCACGTAAATCAAATCGCCTTACACCTGCGCGACCAGATGCAAGCGAAGCTGCACGCGCGCTAATGCACGGTATTTTCGTTGGTGAAATTCAGGCACTTGAAGGTGCCGGCCGCACATGTTGGGACTTCACCACTGGTGAAGAAGCACCATTCGAACTCAAACTCGACATGGCTCGCCAAGCATGGGACGAAGCTCGTCACGTTGAAATTAGTTTGAAGCTCAGCGACTGGATGGGAAGTGAAATCGGTCAGTACGCCGAGAACACAGTGCTCTTTCAAGCCGCATGCTCGAACGATCCGGTGTTGCGTCTTGCTGGCGTGAACCGTGCACTTGAAGGTCTTGCAATCGACGTGTTCACCACTATGAAAGAGTTCGGCGAAATTGCAGGTGACCCGTACCTCGAGTTCTGTGAAGACTGGATGCTCGCAGACGAAGTAACACACGTGAAGATGGGTAGCGATTGGCTACGCAAAATCACAGAGAATGATCCAGAGCGTCGCAAGAAGGCACTGGAATTCCAGGGCATTGTCGACAAGATGTTCTCGTACGGTGGAAGCCGCAGTGACTCTGAAGAATCAAGCTTTGCAATCGCACGTCGCTTCCGCGAACTTGCTGGTTTCACCGAAGACGAAAATGACCACATTGCAGACCTCGGAATGCAAGCACTCAACGAGCGCAAGGCGCAACTTCGCGAGAAGCAAGCCGCAGTTACTAACTGATATGGCCCTCACGGTCACACCAGACACATATAACTTCGTTGCATTCGATACGGCCTACACGGCACGTATTGCAGAACGTATGGCAACGCAGCTCGGGCTGGATGACATTGACATACTCCTTGCAATAAATGAGAACTCGTCGTTGACGCGTATTGATGTCACGGTCACTGATGCGCTCATCACAATTGCACCACATTCCGGTGCATTAGAAGACACGCGTCGGCCTCGTCAGCAAAGTGAACTCAACACCACCATCACCATCGCGCGAGGCATGTTGCGCGCGCGTGATCGTTTACGGGGCGGTTTTGCCGACGCCCCAGCCGACGCTGAACTCACATTGCCGCAAGCCGCAGCATGGGATACGTACATCATGGGGCGCATTGCACACATGGACATTGTTCTGAATAAACAAGCATGGGTCTACAACTTCCGTAACCGTCACGGATTCTCAGACGCAGTTGATGCAGTGTTTGAAAAATTGTGGAACTGTGAAAGCACAACATGGGCAGAGCTCAGCTCGCTCAGTGCAAACACTGTGTCCGTCACCGCCTAAAGCGGCAACTTTAGCGGTCGCGCAGTTTTGACAACAGGCGCAAGATTTCTAGGTACAACCACACCAGTGTCACTACAACACCAAGTGCACAGAACCATTCCATGTGCGCTGGCAATTTGTTGGCAACACCTTTTTCGATCATGTCGAAGTCAAGCGCCAAGTTAAATGCTGCAAGTCCTGCAACGAAAAGACTGAATGCAATTCCCATCGGGCTTGCATCATGAATGAACGATGGCATTGAACCGAACATTCCGATAATGAATGACACCAAATAGAAAGCCATCAGGCCCATCATTGCGCCCATCACAATGCGACGTGTGCGATCAGTGACTTTGATAATGCGACTGCGATACAAAAGCAACATCACAACAAACACACCGAGCGTTGCGCCCACTGCTTGCAACACAATGCCGTTGTACTGCTCTGAATACGCACGGCTAATTGCACCTAGTACGACACCTTCCGCAAGTGCATAAATAGGACCGGCAATTCGAGCAAGATGTGGCTTGAAACTTCCGACCAGAACCGCAATGAAACCAATAATGAATCCACCAATGACCCACCCAAATGGAATTTGCACCAACGCACCAGGAGCAGGTGCATCGATCGACAACCATGTCACTGTTGCTGACGCAAGAATCAGAACCAACAACATCATGGTGGCACTTGCAGTACCGGCCACGGTCATGACGCCACCATCCCAACGAGACACTGGTCCATCATTAATAGGTTGAGTGACGGTGGGAGGTGCCCAAGAATCGTTTTGCTTGTTGAGATTGCCAAGGCCCATGGCCTTGTCGGTGAGTAATGGATTAGCCATGTGGTCAACGATAGTCAGTACCAGTATCGAGTGGGCGTCGGTCTCGTGGCAGAATCATGTGCATCTCGTCATCAGCACCACTTCCTTGGACTGTCACCGCACAGAATCTGGCTGAGCATGCTCGTAACCTCATTCATACTGATGCAGGTGCCCAGGCAGCTGGTTTTCCTCGCGCATTAGTTGCCGGCGTTACGACGTACGCATATCTCACTCACCCCGTTGCCGCTGCATGGGGAGAACACTGGCTCAGCCATGGCGGTGGCGAGTTGCGTCTGAGACGCCCCGTCTTTGATCATGACATCGTGCAGTGCACTCCACATCCTGATGGTGATGCTGTTGAAATTCGAGCCATTACGTCAGAGCCAGATCAACCTCGCGCAATCTTTCGAGCAATTCGTGATGCAGGGTCTGTCCCTGCCATAAGACCAGGCCAGGTGTTGCCTGTTCATCACATTCATCTTGAAGGAGTGCACGGCACTGACCGTGGCTTGCTTGCGGGTGACGACCTCGCGCTATACGCCGAACACAATCTTGTTCACCCCGCTGTATGGCCCACTTTGGCGAACGACGTTGTTCATACGGAAGTTGCAACTTCTAGTTGGGTACACACGCGAAGCATTATTCGTCATCACGCCCGCGTCGAAGCAGGTTCGCAGGCCGAAATACATTCAGCAATCGTTGATCGTTTCACAGCTCACGGTGAACGTGTTGTCCTTGATTTTCACATTGTGGTGAATGGCCAGGTTGTGGCATCGCTTGAACACGAAGCAATTATCTCGCTCCCGTAAAAAAATCAGGTGAGATCGTGTGCGCTCATCGACTGCCAAATATCGATCTCTGGTGCGCCAGTCAGAATGCCAGTGCACGACTTTGCCATTTCCACCATGGTGGCTCCCTCGAAATGAGTCTGCTGAGTTGCGGGAGACTCCCATTTTTCGATCAACATAATGCGATTCGGACGCGTGTCAGACACGATCATGTCCACATTGCGGCATCCCTGTTCCATACGGGTCAGGACGATGTATTTGGACAGGACTGCGACAAGGGAGCCCATGTCCGCCGCGTCAAAGGACATGGTGACGATAACTAGCTCTACCTCGCCAGAATCAGCATTTTCGGGGTGATTTTCACTCATTCCCATAACTCTGCCAGATGTCAGAGAAATGTTCGGGGTCGGGCTGTGGCACCCGACACGCATCTAGATAGCCTGCCCATATTCGACCCGCGTGGTGGTCGATGCAAGATTTAGGCGAGGTATCAGAGTGGCAAAGGATCGTGTCGATCGCGACGAAGAGGATCTCGTCCGGCTGTATCTCACAGACATCGGTCAGTACACCCTGCTCACCAAGGACGACGAAGTGCGTCTTGCCAAGGCCATCGAAGCCGGCAAAGAAGCCGTTGCCGAAATGGCAAAGATCAAGGCCCCTACCGCTACCAAGCGTCGCGAACTACGCAAAGCAATTCGCGAAGGTGAAGTTGCCGAGCGAGCATTCGTTCAGTCAAACCTTCGTCTCGTTGTTTCTATTGCAAAGAAGTACCAAGCATCTGGGCTTCCTCTTCTTGACCTCATTCAAGAAGGCAACTTGGGCCTTATGCACGCTGTTGAAAAGTTCGACTGGCGCAAAGGTTTCAAATTCTCTACGTATGCAACATGGTGGATCCGTCAGGCCATCACTCGCGGTATCGCAAACACCGGACGTACCATTCGTTTGCCGGTCCACGCTGGCGACACGCTTGCACGTTTGCAAAAAGCACGCTCACGCCTGGAACTCAAGTTTGGACGCACCGCAACTCTTGCTGAATTAGCAAAAGAAGTCGAAATGCCAGAAGACAAAGTCACCGAAGCATTGCGCTTTGCTGCTGAGCCTTTGTCATTGTCAGAACCATTGCGTGAAGACGGCGATGCCGAACTTGGTGATGTCGTTGAAGACCGTTCAGCTGAATCACCGTTCGAAACTGCCGCTACAGCATTGTTGCCAGAAGAAATTCAACGTCTACTTGCTCCGCTCGATGAACGTGAGCGCGAAATCTTGCGCTTGCGCTTCGGTCTCGGTGGTAGCGGCGAAGGCCGCACCCTTGAAGAAGTCGGTGAACATTTCAACCTCACTCGTGAACGTATTCGTCAAATCGAAGCACGTGCAATGAGCAAATTGCGTCACCCGTCTTCAGACACTGGCGCACGCGACCTTCTCTCCGTGTAATTAGTCGGTCGTATTGCGCACAATGCGCATCACGCCGTCAATCATTGATACGAGTCCAATGCCAAACAGCGCTGGTATCAACATGCGCACAATCCACTCTTGGCTAATGCCAGGCACATACGCTGCGCGCACGTGATCTGCACTGAACCACGCGCACACAATCAAAGTTGCACCGGCACCTGCGTTCAAAGAAACAGCGATGTACTGCGAGGCAGTTTTTTTCCGTTGCGCAATGAGTGAAGCAGCAGCAGCTACAGCAGCCCCAGCGGAAAACATCAACATCAATGGCGTCACTTGTGCGCCGTTTGGTAAACCCAAATACTCCATCGAGCCCACAAAGATTCCCGCTAGTGACACAAAAAACGTCATGGCGAAAAACTCTCTCCGACGTCGAACAGACAAAATGACGCCAGCCAACAATGCAATCAGGCCGGCTAACCACCACATCACACTGGCGTTGTTACGCAAGAACAAGGTTCCAGAAACCATTGTGGCTACTCCGTCTATCGCTAACGGGACTTTCCATGTCAAAACAGTTCCGATTGAATCAATAGGTGCGGGAGGTTTCGGACTCATCCAATGCACTCGATGGTCATGCCACATGGCAACACCATCTGACCCAGTTTTACGCCACACAGGGTTCGGAGTTTCCACAAATGAACTGGTATCAACATTTCCGTACCGATTGCCATTAATAAGGGTGGTTAATGATCCATCATTGACAAACACATCACCTGATGCAGTGATGCGCATGTACGGTTCGTTTTTGTAACCCGTAATCATCACGTCATGACCATCAGAACGCACGCGGACAAATGTGTCTGAGCCCACAATGTCTACATCTACTCCATCAGGCAAAGCAGGCACAACGGATTCGATCACCGACTCTGTATTGCGGGATTGCACGCTGTCACCAGAGCCCATGTGCTGCACAGGAAACGGTATGACAGATAGAAGACCAAGCAACAGGCGCACGACCTAACGGTAATGCGTTCAGCCCGCACAGTCCCTAATCTGTGACCATGGGAAAAGCAGTAAAGCCAATCACACTGCTGATTAGTGACAATGTCTGGGCAAGACACGGCGAAGTTATTCGCTCGATGGTCCCCAACATTTCCCCCATCATCTATGAGGGTGACGAAGTTCTACCTGACGAAGTGATCTCTTCCATCGACACAGTATTTTTCTCTAGTGATTTGTGGCCAGAGCGTTCCCGCGGTTTTGTCTTGTCAATTCTTAAGGCCACGAACCTTAAATGGATGCACACATTTTCAGCAGGTGTTGATAGTCCTTTCTTCGTTCAATTGTTGGAACGAGGGGTTCGGCTTTCAAATTCCTCAGGAGCAACTGCTTCTCCCATTGCGCAAACAACTGTTCTATACATGTTGGCGCTTAGTCGCAATGTGCGTGCCTGGTTTCAACATCAGGAAAAGCGTGAATGGCAGCACCACAATTTTTTTGAACTAGATGGTGCACGCCTTGCCGTGATTGGCATGGGGCCAATTGGTACAGAAATTGCCCGCCTCGGAGTGGCACTGAACATGCACGTGGAGGCAATCCGTCGCACACCGACCGGGTCAGAGCCCTGCTCTACATTTAGCTTCGACCAACTACAAGAGGTACTTGGTCGTGCCGATTGGGTGGCTGTTGCTTTGCCCTTGACCCCCGATACTCGTGAGCTATTTGGTGACCGCACTTTCGCCAGCATGAAATCTGGAGCTCACTTCATCAACGTCGGACGTGGTGAATTAGTGGACGAGGAGTCGCTGATCCGGGCTCTGCAATCAGGGCATATTGCCGGTGCAGCGCTGGATGTCTTTTCCACAGAGCCATTGCCAGCAGATTCACCCCTATGGGATATGCCCAATGTGATTATTACCCCACATAGCTCTGCAGCATCACATGAATCCCGTCTCCGCAGTGAAGACATCTTCCTTGAGCATCTACAGAATTACGTTGCCGGAACTCCGCTTCGTAATGAGGTGCATTTGTAATTCCAATTTTTGAAGTTGTTGCACACATTGCTAGTGACGAACAGGAGTCACAAATGTCCATCATCTTCATGTCACCAAAAGGTGGCAATTGCACCACAGTCACTGCAACGGCCTATGCACTGCTTCAAGCAGCTCGCGGCACACAAACAGTGCTCATCGACTTATGTGGTGATATTCCTGCAGCAGCCGGAATGTCAGAGCCTTCAACTCCAGGTATCAACGATTGGCTCGGCGAAAACAACACAGCTGATGCTCAAGCATTGGTGATGTTGGGAACCCCCATTGAATCTGGACTCGTTGTAGTTCATCGTGGTTCACTTTTTGTCGAAGGCCAGCCCAGGTGGAATGACCTTGCACATGCCATCTCGCACCTTCCCATGAACATTGTCATTGACGCAGGCACAACTTTCGTGCCAGACGAACTGCGCCATGTTGTTGATGATGTAGCCATGGTGGTGAAACCGTGTTACCTCTCCTTACGTCGTGCATCTCGATTACAACGCCCAACAAAACTTTTTGTCGTTGCCGAAGAAGGCCGTGCATTAACAATCAAAGACGTTGGGCATGTTCTTGGTATGCCAATCACCGCTGAAATTCCATATCTGCCCGCAATTAGTCGTGCAGTTGATGCGGGCTTGTTGCCATCGCGGGCTGAGCAACTATTTGGCACACACCTCACACTGTCGTAATCGTGCAACACGGACTTGGTCCCCTGCAGACCTATATCGATGATCCAGATGTCAGTGAAGTGATGGTTGTTGGTGGGAAACACATCTGGGTGGAAGACGCTGATGGCATGCATCACGTTGGCGCATTAACCGACAATGAACTTGCAATCAGTGTGGAAAGAATCGCACGTGCGTGTGGCCGCCGACTTGACCTTTTATCTCCCATCCTCGAGGCACGGTTGTCCGATGGTTCGCGCGCTTGCGTCATTATCTCGCCGGTTGCTATCGGCGGTGCCGCCATAACTATCAGAAAATTCACTCGTCGTATATTGCCGCTTGCGTCATTTGGTCCCGCCACATGCACAGACATCGTGCGTGACTTGGTGCAACAAAAAGTCAATGTGGTGGTGGCAGGCGCAACTTCTTCTGGGAAAACATCTTTGATCTCGTCAGTCAGCCAATCTTTTGCACCTACTGAACGCATTGTCTGTGTGGAAGACACTGCAGAGCTTCGAGTCGCGCACCCCCACTTCGTGCAATTACAAACACGGCCAGCCAATTCCGAAGGCGTCGGTGAGATATCTCTTCAGTCTCTCGTACGAGCATCGCTTCGCCTTCGACCAGACCGTCTCATCGTTGGTGAAGTTCGTGGCTCAGAAGTAGTCGACATGTTGTTGGCGCTCTCGTCAGGCCACCGCGGGTGTTGGTCAACAGTGCATGCCACGTCTGCAACCGAGACCATTGATCGCCTCGCCTCCATGGTGTTGCGCGATTCTCCCCAATGGTCACACAGCCAAGCTGTAGCAACTATTCGCAGTGCGGTTGGAGCAATTATTTTTGTGCAGCGCACGTCAGCCAGGCGACGTTCAATTACAGAAATAGTCCGCTGTAGTGATTCAGAACTTCACACTGTGTATCGGTCTCACGATAATGATTGACATTGTTTCTGGCTTTTCAATTGCTTCAGTATTTATCTGGTTCGCAGTGCCTCGACTTTTTGCCATCACGGATTCTGTTGAGGCGAGACATCGGCTGAAAAACTCACATCTTGTTACACCTTCACAAACTTCTCTGGTTCGTATCTCATCGAAATCAAGAGGCAACCCCGCTCCCATTCTTGAATTCGCTGCCTTGTGTGACTCACTTGCACGAGCAACACGCAGTGGAGCATCAGCACATGATGCAATTCTCGCCACCATCCAACGACACCAGTTTCAAGATCCGTGTTGGGTGCAACTATGTAACGACATCATGTCCTTACAACCCTGTGATACCGCCCTCCTCATCGCTCGTCAATCCGCAATGCCGAACAGTCGCGATGCGCAATGTCTCTCACTTCTTGAATCAGCCATGGTGCACGGAAATTTCCTACCGAATGCACTTGACCACGCATCGTCAGTATTGCGAGACCGTGCTGCGTGTAGTGCTGAGTTAGCAGTTGCAGCATCACAAGCGCAGCTGTCGGCGCGCCTGCTTTCAGCATTGCCGTTTCTCTTGCTTGCAGGTGCCCTAGTCATTAGCCCACAATTTCGGACCTCAATAGGGAAACCTCTTGTTGTTTTCCTATTGATATGTGGAATTATTCTTAACCGGCTCGGATGGCGGTGGATCTCCTCGCTCATTACCAGAGCTGTCCGTACTGAACCTGATGGCATCGGGGAACTCACTGAACATTTGTGTGTGTCTTTACGCGCGGGTCTCTCCATGATTCACGCATGTGAAAGGTGGCGCTCAGTTTCTGTTACGGGAAATGTGATAGCTGATCTCATCAGCACTGGCGCGCCACTTGAAGAGGCTCTGATTCCGCTAACGACTGCACACCAGATCTCTGGCAAGAACCTTGGTCACACAATCGTGGAGGCTGAGCGTGATGGTTTACCCATTGTCGACACGGTGACACGCCTTGCTACTGATCACCGTATTGAGCAACGCAGACTAATAGACACGAAAATTCGCCAACTTCCAACTCGTCTCTCTATCCCTTTGGTGATGTGTGTATTGCCATCTTTCCTTTTGTTGTCCGTGGCTCCACTAATTATTGCAAGCCTCGGACAACTCTCTGTTTCGCTTCCCTCTATCACCCAATAATGAAAGAAGAATTATGTTTCGCCATTCAATTGAACGTTCACGCGGCCAAGCCACTACCGAATACGCACTGATCTTGCTGGTTGCAGCAATTATTGCTCTACTCGTTATCGCATGGGCCACGGCTGGTGGAGGCGCCGGGAAAATTGGGGCTCTTTTTGACACTGTGTTTAGCGACATTTTTGATCGTGCATCAAACACCACGCCTTAAGTATCGTGGACAGGCAACAGTTGAATTTGCATTGATGGCGCCACTGGTGATGATGTGTGCCTTATTGCTACTTGCGACACTGTCAGTATGTCTCGACTCGTTGCGGATACAAGAGATTGCCCGCAATGCTGTGCGGTCAGCCATTACTGCAGATAATCCATCGGAAGCTGCAACCGCAATTGCTCAACTTTCGCAGGTTGCTGCAATGACGACTATTGAAGAGTCGAAAGGTTTGGTCACGGTTGATATCGCTATGAAGAAGCGATTTCCTCTTCTCGGACGATGGTTACCATCGCTTTCGTTACATGCAACTGCAACAATGCTGCGAGAACCTCCATTAGTTCTCGGATAAAAGAAAACCGGGACTCACAATAAAGTGAGTCCCGGCAGTTCTTCTTGGGGAGAATTGTGCACCGAATTTCGGTGCGATGTTGTTATGCCGAAGCTGAAGTGTTCTGTGCAGCTGGTGCATCATGTCCCATTGGGCCATGTCCACCAGGTCCACCAGGTCCACGACCTTCGCCCTTCATACCGCCTGCAGGACCAACACGATTCACCATGGTGTCAAGGTTGGTCTTGAATTCAGCAATTTTTGCATCTGCTTCTGCTTGAGTGTGCTCACCAGATGTCACTTCTTCTGCAAGGTGCGCCGAAAAATCTGATGTCAATGCAGTCTTTACATCTGCAATGTCAACATTTTGAGTTTTTGCAACATCAGCAAGTGATTTACCGGAATGAAGTTGAGTCTTCAGTTCTTCCTGCGTCAATTTCAAAGTTGTTGCAAGTGTCGCAGTCATGAATCGGCCAGGGCCGCCCTTGCCTTCAGGGCCACCGCGCATTTCGCTAGGGCCGCCCTTACCTTCAGGGCCACGAGCTGGCAAACCAGGAGTTGTCAACATGGTGTCGATACGTGACGTCAATTCAGCAAGCTCTGCAGTTCCTTCAGTTGCTGTGTGCTTTCCGGCAGCAACTTCAGCATCAACATGTGCTTTTGCCTCAGCAAGAAGAGCTGCTTTCACTGTTGCAAGATCAATGTTCTTGGCCTTGGCAATATCTGCCACTGATTTTCCAGCTTTGAGTTCAGCTTTCAATTCGGCTTCGGTCATGCTTAAAACCTTTGCGACCGCGGCAAGTGGCGATGGTCGATCTGCTTTCGCAGCTGATGGTGCAACAGCCGGATCGGTGATCGGGTCAACTGCAGTTTTGTTAACAGCAGCTTCAGCCGCTGGTGTTGTGTCTGCTGCTTGAGCAACTGCTACAACATTGCTTTGCTGTGCAACTTGCGCGCTAGCAAAACCGGTGATTCCGAGAACGGCTGCTCCGGATGCCACGATGAGCCCTGAGGCCACCGCAATTTTCGTAAAACGAGATTTGATCTTCATTGTTCTGTGTTCCTTTTTGTGGGGTGTACGCCAGAGGGGTTCTGGTGTGACTCCACTGTCACGGGGCTATGTAAGAAGTAAACATGAGGAAGGTAAGAGCAAAGCAAGAATCGGGCCAAGGTACAGCAAACCTTTGCAAATCATGGGTACCGTGTCTTTATGGACAGCCGAAAAGTACTGATTGCTGAAGATGATTCCTCAGTTCGAAAGGCAGTCCAGCGCGTCCTGGAACTAGAGAATTATGCAGTGACCGCAGTGAACGACGGCAAAGCAGCCCTCGAAGCATTAGCAAATACCCGTTTTGATCTTGCGGTTCTTGACGTGATGATGCCATTTGCCGATGGCCTCACTGTGTGCAAAGAAGCCCGACATCGAGGTATTGATATCCCTATCTTGTTGCTCACCGCTCGAGTGGAAGTTGGCGACCGTGTTGCAGGGCTAGATGCAGGGGCAGACGACTACTTGGTGAAGCCATTCGTTATTGATGAGTTACTTGCACGGTGTCGTGCATTGTTGCGTCGCTCACAACCGACCGGTGCCGGTTCACAGTTGCGAGTCGGTGATCTCACACTGAATTCACTGACTCGAGAAGTGCACCGTGGTGAACGTGCAATTGATTTAACGAAGACGGAATTTGACTTGCTTGAATTACTCATGCAACAACCAGGAATTGTCGTATCTAGAGAAACCATCTATGAAGCCATCTGGGGATACAACTTTGAGACACACTCGAAATCTCTTGATGTGTACATTGGGTACCTTCGACGCAAGACCGAAGAAAACGGAGAGTCACGCGTCGTGTTTACAGTGCGTGGTGTCGGTTACACGGTGAAGCAATCATGAATCTGCGCACACGTTTTGTTCTTATCTCAGCCGGCCTCATGTTTGTTTTGGCAACATGCATGAGCATCGGTGCATACCGCATTGCTTCAAGCCAGCTTGAAAACCAAGTCAATTCGTCATTAGATCAACGAGCCTCTCGAATTCTTGTCATCATGAGTCAGCCAGACTTCAGCTGGAATGATTCGTTTGGTCCTGGGCCAGTCAACCAAGCCATCATGCAGACTGAAGTAGATGCGATTACACAAATTGTTTTGCCAAACGGACAAATTGTTGGCCGTCGCGAATATCCACGGTTGCCTATTACGGACAGAGACAGATCACTATCCATCGATGGAAAACGAATTCATCGATCTAAAACAATCATCGATCGTCATTCCTTTCGTACGTTGACCGTTCTCGCAGACGATGGATCCCTCATTCAAGTAGCGAAAGATACTCAGATTCTCATTAATGCCCGCAACGGCATGCGTTTGTGGTTCCCTATCTTTGCTGCAATTGCTGTTGTGGTTTCTGCACTGTTTGGTTGGCTCTTCGCCCGTCGCATTAGCCGCCCAATCGAAGATCTAGCTCTAGTGGCTGAAACGATTGCAGAAACTCAAGATCTTGATAGCTCTATCGAAGTAACTGGTCGTGACGAAGTTGCTCAACTTGCCACCAGTTTCAACACCATGCTTGAAGCCCTACGCGGCAGTGTCGCACGGCAACGTCAGCTAGTGCAAGATGCAAGCCACGAACTGCGCACGCCACTGACAAGTCTGCGCGCCAATACTGAACTTCTTGAACGAGGCACTTTGTCTGATGCAGACCGCACTTCTATTCTCGCGGACATGCGCGCAGAAGTTGATGAGTTAGCTGACCTCAGTGCAGAACTAAGTGCTTTAGCTATTGATCAAAAAGCTGCAGAATTGGCTATTTCTATTGACCTTTCAGAACTTGCTTCAGAGATTGCACAGCGATCTTCCCGGCGTTCTGGCGTTACGGTGAGCGTGCATTCAACTACCAACACGGTAGTGACGGCACGCCCCCACCAGCTAGAACGTGCCCTTAGCAATTTGATCGACAATGCCATCAAATTTACGAACGATGGTTCAGAAATTGAAGTTCATGTTGGTGCATACAGAGTAGAAGTACGTGACAAAGGCATCGGAATTTCAGATTCCGATAAGCCCCATGTCTTTGATCGCTTTTATCGGGCTGTAGCGACTCGCTCTATGCCGGGCTCGGGGTTGGGTTTAGCAATCGTGTCGCAGTTTGCTGCAGATCACAATGCCAATGCATACGTGCTTGACAATGCCGGTGGTGGAGCAATCGTCGGATTGCAATTTCCTATTCCTGCGGTTTAGGTATTTTCCTAAAACCGCGCCGATCTTCTTGACGTTCGCGTTCGGTTTGTTCTTCTTCAACGTTCAACTCTTCGGCTACAAGTCGACGCATTGATTCAAGACGCACAGCCGGAAGCGTTCCGGCCGCTATTGCGACAGTCACCGCACACCCTGGTTCATCAAGATGTTTACAGTCGCGAAATTTACACGAGCCTGCTAAGCCGAATACATCCGGAAATGCTCGTTCAATTCCGTCACTACTTGTCCACAACGTCACCGCACGCAACCCAGGCGTATCTAGCAGCCAGGCATCGCCAGGTAACGCAATCAGTTCAGCAGCAACAGTGGTGTGGCGCCCACGTTGGTCATCTTCACGCACTTCAGCTGTTCGTTGTACTTCATGCCCCACCAACGCATTCACCAAAGTTGATTTACCAACTCCACTTGCACCGATAAACGCAATGGTGGTGTGCGGCCGCGCATAGCTACGAATTTTCTCTAATCCGTCGCCGGTAACAGAACTAACCAACGCAATATCAACATCAAAAGTAATCTCAGCAAAAACTGCACGAGCAGCTTCAGCTGCTTCAGGGCTAATGGTGTCCGTCTTGGTCAATACAAGAACAGGCGTGGCTCCACTATCAAACGCCAGAACTAATTCACGTTCGAGCCTGCGTTGATTCGGTGGAGAGTTAACAGAATGAACCAAAAAGACTGTGTCGATATTTGAAGCCACGATTTGGCGCATGCCTCGTGCGCCTTCAAACGAGTTACGTCGTGTCAACGCACTGCGGCGTGGGTGCACAATATCGATGCGTTCACGGTCTGCAGAGATGGACACCACATCGCCCACGGCAACTTCAACACCGATGTTGCGAACACGCACGCTCTCAGAAGTATCCAGCAACACAGTGCTCCACCCGCGATCTAGCCGAGTGATGCGACCAGACAGCACGTGACCACCAGGCGTCTGTGGTGGTGTGACATGTGTTTCCATCTACTGAAACGGTACCGCCGTGACGCCATCAGGGTGCCAACCTTCATATCCTGTAAGCACCCCCTTTCTGAATTGGACCCCCCATGCTCTCTTCACTTGCCCGTTATTGCGTGCGCCATAAGCGTGTCGTTGTCTTTGCAATCTGGATTCCACTGGCCGTCGCCATGGTTTTTGCAAGCTCATCTATGGGACCAGATTTCCGCACAGAAATGGCGATGCCACAAAGCGAAGCGCGACAAGCCGAACATTTGCTCGCTGCAGCAAACCCCAATCAGGGCGGAGAATCCTCACAGTTGGTTTTCCAAGTGACTTCCAACATTGACGACCCTCAGGTAAAAAAAGCAATTACAGATGCAATTGCAGCAGTGGATGCAATTGACCAAGTGGATGTCAATTCCCCATATGCCACACAAAGTCAAGTCAACAAAACTCGCACCATTGCATTTGCCTTACTAAGCGTTCCGCGTTTGACGCAATCGCAATACAAAGTTTTAGGAACACAGATCAAAGCTGCAACAGCACCTCTTCGTGCTTCCGGAATCAACGTTGGTTATGGCGGAATGATTTTCCAACAAATGCAGTTGCCAGAGACTGAAGCTCTTGGCATCTTGGCCGCAATTGTGATTTTGGTTCTCGCATTCGGTTCCATCATTGCCATGGGTCTTCC
>WLSJ01000080.1 GCA_009705865.1 Actinomycetota bacterium
CCTGATGCGACTTTGGAAGCATTCGCTGATCACGGAACAGTAAACCGCACCATCGACTCCAATTTGGGAATCAGTAAACGACAATGGGCTGAATTGGCTATGAACGCCATTGACGTCGACGAAGTTGCGTCCCAGTTAGAAGCTGAAGGTGTCGCATCCTTCATAAAGAGCTTTGAAGAATTGATTGAGGTGCTCGAAAACAAGGCCATCGGATTGCAATAACAAGTGACACAGACTCCTAATACGAAAAAGGCCATCGCAAGCCTGGCAGAGAGCTTCGAACAGTCATCTCGTTCGCCTGCCGATATTCGTCAACTCAACCGTCTCATAGCAACAGCTACGGAACTTGTGAACGGCGTGTCGTCGTCTCTTGACATAAAAATCGCTAGTTCTGCCATCGAAGAGATGAGCAGAGCATTCACGATGTTTGCTCCTTTTCGCAATGTCCGAAAGGTATCGATCTTTGGTTCCGCTCGAACCACTCCCGATAGCCCGATTTATTCTTTAACATCAGCGACAGCAAAGGCACTTGCTGCTCATGATTTTATGGTTGTCACCGGCGCTGGTCCGGGAATTATGGAAGCTGGGATGGTCGGAGCAGGTCGAGAAAACTCAATTGGTGTTTCCATTCGTTTGCCTTTTGAAACTGGCGCGAATTCAATTATTGCTGGCGATGACAAATACGTCAGCATGCGCTACTTCTTCACACGCAAACTGATGCTTGTCAAAGAATCGCATGCTTTCCTGTGCATGCCAGGTGGCTTCGGAACTCTAGATGAGACCTTTGAGCTCTTGACGCTTGCTCAGACCGCCAAATCAGTACCGGTGCCGATTGTCTTTCTCGAAGTGCCCGGGCATCCATTCTGGACGCCCCTTATGAATGCAATGGAACCACTTCTCTTAGATCACGGGCTTATTTCCCCGAACGATACGTCCTTGTACATGATCACAGACAACATCGAAGATGCCGTCAACGAGATTACGAACTTTTACCACAACTACGATTCCATCAGATTCGTCAACGACATCTTGTACATCCGAATGAAGAGGACCATTCCGGATGCTGCGTTTAAGGACATAGTGACAAAGTTTTCGCATTTGTCAGGCGACTCAGAACTTGTTCAGACAACTGCCACTCCAGAGGAAATTGCAGACAATGATCTCGTACATCTGCCACGCGTAGCTCTCAGTTATTCTGCAAAAGGTTTTGCTGAATTGCGTGGACTAATAGATGCGATTAATCAGTTCTAGTTGAACCGCAGCAGATGGATTGCCTTATCAACAGAACGCCTTGCTTGCGAAATCTTTTTTTCTAAAGGTGGGCGTTCCTTGCCACCTTGGCGAATCGCTTCCGATATCAACGCCATCGCTGCATCGTTTAATGCTTCGCTCGCTTGCTCAAGGTCGGAAATTATGCTCTCAATATCACTCACCGTGACACCCTTCTCAGATGACGAATAGGTGAATATTTTGCCACAGCGTTGACGGTTCGTGTGGTGAGGGTCTCTATGGCGTAGCGTTGCGTTGTGCTTAGAGAAGACCAACCCCACGAATGGATCAGTTTTGAAGATCCCGACGAGATGCGTACTTGGATGCTTGATGCAACCTTTTTACGCTCTAGTTACAAATGCATCTACGGCCAAGGATGTCAGGGAGTACTTGACGATTCATCCACTGAATTAATGCAGGGCTGCTGCTCTTTCGGCGCTCACTTTCTTGATGAGAAAGACTTTAAGAACGTCACGAAGTACGTAAAGAGACTCAAAGGTCGTCACTGGAAGAACAAAGACAAGGCCAAGGATAAGGGCTGGTTCTCTACAGACAAAGATGGCGAAAAGAAGACGCGCGTTGTTAACGGCGCTTGCATATTCCATAACCCTCCCGGCTTTGAGGGCGGAACTGGCTGTGCCTTTCATATCGCGGCTGTTGAAGCCGGAGAACGCCATATGGACTGGAAACCTGATGTCTGTTGGCAAGTTCCCATCCGACTAGAAGAACACATTGAGGATGGTGGCTATGTTGTCTCAACCATTCGTGAATGGAAACGACGCGACTGGGGTGAAGGCGGAGACGACTTTCATTGGTGGTGCACTGAATCATCTGACGCATTTGTCGGTAAAGACCCCACATACACGTTCTTCACAGATGAGTTAACAGAGATCATGGGCAAAAACGCTCACGCAATTTTGGTCAAGATGTTGTCGGCGCCAGTGGGTGTGCCACTGCCTCATCCAGCCCTTCGCAAGAAGGACTAGAGCTACGGGCTAGTTAGCCCTTTTTCGATGTCTTGCGGCGCTCTTCGATGCTGAGGCCGCGCTTACGAATGCGAATGCTCTTAGGAGTCACTTCTACAAGTTCATCGTCGCCGATCCATTCAATGGCGGTTTCGAGAGTGTGATCAACAGGTGCTGCCAATTTCGGACCATCATCATGACTGTGTGTACGAATGTTGGTCTTTTCTTTGGCTCGTACTGCGTTAACGACCATCTCTTCGCCACGTGCAGCTTCGCCGATGACCATTCCTTCATACACCTCAACTCCGGGTGCTACGAATAGCTCTCCGCGCAATTGAAGATTGTCCAATGCATAACCGGTTGTTGAACCAATACGGTCAGCAATCATGGCTCCACCCAAGCGGTGCGGAAGTTCGCCAACCCAGGGAGTCCAGCCGGCATGCGTCTGATGCAACAAAGCTGTTCCGCGGGTACTGCTCATCAACATTGATCGGAAACCGATCAGACCACGCGATGGCGCTTCAAACGAAACGATTGTGCGACCAGGATCTCCTGGCCGAAGATCTGTAACGCGTCCTTTACGTGGCGCAAGTCCTTGGGTAATGGTTCCGACGTGTTCGTCGGGAACATCGCATGTGCCAGCTTCAAGAGGCTCATGACGCTTGCCATTGATTTCCTTAGTAATTACTTCAGGTCGTCCAACCTGAAGTTCGAAACCTTCACGTCGCATGTTTTCGATAAGAACAGCAAGCTGTAATTCGCCTCGACCAGCGACACTGGTGACATCTGGTGAATCAGTGTCAGCGATTTTGATGGAAACATTTCCGAGAATTTCTTTTTGCAAACGATCGCGCAAATGGCGGCTGGTTACAAACTTTCCTTCACGTCCTGCATATGGAGACGTGTTAACACCAAAGGCCATACGAATTACTGGTTCATCAACTTCGAGACGTGGCAAAGGCGTGGTGACCGTGAGCGCTGAAATGGTGTCTCCCACTTCAACTTCTGGAATACCCGCCAATACAAACAAGTCCCCTGCAGAAATTGATTCAACTTCTGTTCGTCCGATTCCGTCAAACACGCTGAGCTGAGCGATACGACGCTTCAGTGGATTGCCGTCTGTGTCTTTACCCCATAGAGCAACGGTTTCGCCCTTTTTCATCACTCCGCTGTGAACGCGTCCGATTGCGAGACGTCCCAAGTATTCAGATGCATCAAGGTTTGTTACCAGTGCTGCAAGTGGGGCTTCTGGGTCTCCAGTTGGAGCAGGAACGGTGGACAAAATCGTGTCAAGAAGGCATGTCAGATCAGCATCAGGAGCCGGCATACCAATGCCCATCATGGCGCGACCTTCACGAGCAACGGCAGAGATAACAGGGAATGACAGTTGGTCGTCAGAACTCGCAAGGTCGAGGAACAATTGTTCTACTTCCACAAGTACTTCTTCAGGGCGAGCATCGCCACGATCGACTTTATTGATGACCAAAATAACTGGCAAGCCAAGACCGAGGGCTTTGGAAAGCACATAACGGGTCTGAGGCAACGGACCTTCTGCAGCGTCCACAAGAAGCACGATTCCGTCTACAAGAGCCAGTGCTCGTTCCACTTCCCCACCAAAGTCAGCGTGACCCGGCGTGTCAACGATGTTGATCAATGTGGTTCCGTAATTGATACGAGCAGCTTTAGCCAAAATGGTGATTCCGCGCTCGCGTTCCTGATCATCAGAGTCCATCACGCGGTCAATAATCGCTGCATGGGAGGCAAAAGCGCCTGTTGACCTCAACAGAGTGTCAACAAGAGTGGTTTTGCCGTGATCGACGTGCGCCACTAGGGCGACATTGCGTAAAGAGTTTGTCATGGGGGTATTTCGTTTTCTGACCGTTGAGACGGATTAATCGATGTCGTCTTCGGATTCGTCGTCGTCTTCGTCGAAGCGCACCCCGTAGCGCTCGGCAATTGCTGCATACTCATCGTCATCGGATGAATTCACCCGTGGTGAGTCACCAAGACCTAGGTCTGCAGCACTGGGGCCTGCTTGCTTCAATTTCCGCGCTTCTTCAAACCGGCGATGTCGACCTTTTTTCACGGTCGGTCTCCGAACATTTCATTGGCATAAATGCCTACTGGACAACCGAAACGAGTGTACAGGGCGGTGAGACAAAATGATGACTTTTGCCTCAGGACGACTCGATATCGACCAATTTGAGACCAGAACCAGCGCTTCCCGTAAAAGTCAGAGCTTTGCGTCCGGCAACCAGGTCCTCAATATCGCCACCTACGATTTCCTTACGCCAACCCTGGCGAAGACGAGCATCTGTTGCGCCGCTGAGAAGATCCACGATGTCTTTGCGAGTTGCGAGCAACCCAGCGTCAAGATCGCTTTGCTTTGCCAGTTCGGTTATCCAAGCAGAAACGAGAGTGACTGCGGGCCGTAAAGATTTTTCAAGATCGTCGCCCTCGCTAGAGGGGAAATGAAGATCTCCATCAACTGCGTCGTGCACTCCGGCCTGGATTGCATCAAGAAGTGCCTTCCCTTGAGCTCCATTTGCATGTCGATTATCTACACCCCTGCTCTGCAACAAATCATCTGCGGTCCGTGGTGCACGCTGAGCGACCCCGAGAACTGCAATATCAGACAGGACATGTCGCGGAGGCAAATCGAGATCCATGGCTCTCTCTTCGCGCCATTCAGCAACTGCACGTGCAACAAAACGTGACTTGCCTTTCAGGGTACGAACGTCTTTTACTCGCAACCACGCATCACGCGGGGCGTTAGGACCAGTGGGACGTGTGCGAAGTTCTTCGCACGCTTCTGCTGCCCATTCCATTCGACCTCTATTCGTAAGATCCGTGCAAATAATGTTCGATAATTCTGCAAGGTACGCAACGTCAGAGGCCGCATATCGCAACTGATCAGACGTTAGAGGCCTACGAAGCCAATCAGTGAGACGATCACCTTTCGGAACCACAATCTTCAACAGGCCCTGCAACAATGAAGCCAAAGACGGTTGTGTGTATCCAATAAAGCTCGCACATAGTTGCGTGTCAAGAATGCGACTCGGAATAAAACCAACGCTCTGAGACAGAACATCAAGATCTTGTTGTGCGGCGTGCAGCACGCACAGGCTGGGACCATCCATCAATGGACGCAACAGTGTGGCATCACATGACACCGGATCAATGACCGCCAAGCGTGTGCCCGTCGCTATTTGAATCAACGCCAACTGGGGAAAATACGTTTTTTCGCGATGGAATTCTGTATCGAGGTAATACACATCTTGTTGTGATGCATAGTCAGCGAATTCAACTAATTGTGAATTGGTGTCTATCCACTCGAAAGAAATGTCAGTTCGGTTTGTCACCGACGACCACCTCGTGCCCTTCGAGGATCCATGTGCCCGTTCCGCCGGCGACGTTGATGAATGTGGTTGTGTCTAACTCTGGAAGTGCAGCTAGATGCTCACACGCCCTCATGCTGCGACCTCCAGCCTGACAAATCACGTACACGGTTGTTCCTAGCGCGAACTCACCCTCTCGCCCCACAACTTCTGATAATGGAATATTTATAGCCCCGGGCACGTGACCATTGACGTATTCGTCAATCTCTCGAACATCAATCACGATCGGGCGAGGATGTGCGGCTAGATCTTTGATGGAAATTTCTGAAATGGACATAGCTAGATGATAGTTGTGTCGTCTGTTGGGTTGAGGTCTGCGTGAGAATTGATGTTTCGTACAGCCATTGCAGGCACTGGAACTTCTGCTACATCGAGCAGAACAGCAGCACGATGTACTGCTCGTTCGTTGCGCTTCCACACATTAAGCAGAGTTGACGAGCACTCGTGTTTTGACCACGCAGCACACAACCAATTCAGTCGATCTGTGCGGCCAACAGTTGCTTGGGCATCTGCAAGACCTTGCACCAGACTTTGAATTACAGCACTCGTGATAAAGGGCATGTCGCACGACAGCACTACAACAGAATCGTTCTCAGCATGTTTAAGTGAAGTGATGACTCCGCCCAGCGGACCTTCACCCGGATATGAATCCTTTTTCCACTGTCCTGTAATTGTTTTTGCCTGGCTAGCTGTTCCGCCCACTATGAGAACTTGGGACGCGCCAGCATCATGAGCTGCCTGAGACACACGGTTTGCCATAGAGACACCATCTATTTCGAAGGTTGCTTTGTCGACCCCCATGCGAGAACTGTCTCCTCCGATCAAAATGGCGACCGTAAATTGCTCTGCAGACATAATGCCTACGCTACGGGCTATAGGGCATCTATGGTGTTGCTATGAACGCGATTTGGGCTACCACAGACATAGAAACCATTAAAACTCTGGCTTTGGGGGTATCTGGTGCCGCCATAGTTATCGGCTTAATCATGATGAAAGTTGTCTCATCAATTATCGGAAGAGTCATATCGCTCGTCATCTTCGTAGCCATTGCCCTTGCCGGCTACTCCCAACGTGCACAACTCACTGACTGTGCAAATGCTGTTAAGAACACAACAACTTCAGCCTCGTCTCTCACTACAACATGCACCTTCTTTGGAAAAGACATCACGGTAAAGATTCCTCAGCCTTCTAAGTGAGGACGAATCAACAGATCCACCATCATTTCAGGATGGCTCAGTGGTGCTCCATGAGCAGCTCCATGAAGTTCCACCAATCGTGCGTTTGCAATGTGGTCAGCTATCCATCGGGCACCATCTGCATGATGCGCAAGTCCTTCTGAGCCGAATCCACTTAGCACGCGACATGTCACCGCTTCTGCTCGCCAAGGTTCATGCAGCCTTAGAGCTGTTAGTTCACCGATCAGTGCGACTCCTTCCTGACGGCGCTCTTGTCTCGTGCGATCAGGAAGCGAGTTCCATCTCGACTGTCCGATGAGGCGAACCATGAATTTTTCTGCAGCATCTGATGCTGTGGATGAAACAGCCATGGCGCCCGCAGTGGTGCCAGGCCACCACGTCATCCACGACAGTGGAGTCTCGTACGTACTGACACCACGCACTTGATCTTTCAGAATTTCAGCTGCGGCTAATGCAACGTTGCCGCCGTAACTATGACCAAGCAACACAACCGATCTGTTCCCAATGAGACCTACGAGATCTTTCACCTGGTCTTCAACGTCAAAGGGCCCTTCATGAGGCCAAGACTTCCCATAACCGCGCCTGTCGTATCTCAGCACGCGATGTGAATGCTGTACGTGCCGGGCCAAAAGGGCCATTCCCCCGCTTCTATCGAGAGAACCATGAATCAGAACGACCAGAGGTTGAGTCTCTGGCCCCGTTTCAACGGAAAACAAAGACGAAACGCTCTGCGGATGATGCTGCTCGCCAGACACTTCCCTATCCTTTCATAGTTGTGGAACTAATTCTTGTGCGTCATGGTCTTCCTGTTCGGAAGGAAAACACTTCTGGTCCCGCTGACCCAGAGCTCTCTGCAGACGGCCATGCCCAGGCTGCACTGTTTGCCAAGTACATGATGACGGAACACATCGACGCTATTTATTCCAGCCCACTGAAAAGAGCAGTACAAACCGCTGAACCTTTAAGTTCTGCAACGGGTCTTACCCCAACATTGGTGCCGGGTATTGCCGAGTGGGATCAACACTCCAATGAATACATTCCTGTTGAAGAACTGAAAGCAGCTAACGACCCCCGTTGGCTAGAGATTGCACAGGGCGGATTCAGTTCAGACGAAATACCAGAAGAGTTCCACGCTCGTGTCTTGGAATCTATTGAAACCATTATCGATAATCACCGAGGCGACACTGTCGTAGTGACGTGTCATGGCGGAGTGATCAATGATTACCTCGCTCATGTTCTCGGCCTTTCAACATCGCAATTCTTTTACCCGAACTACACATCAA
>WLSJ01000081.1 GCA_009705865.1 Actinomycetota bacterium
ATGCTTCATCACATCGTGTTATTTACATGGAACGACACAGTTCCAGCCGGACATCCCGCCATTGCTGCCAACGAATTGCGCAAATACGCGGCCACTCTTGATGGTCTTGTTTCGTATCACTGTGGGCCTAATGCGGGCCACACCGCTACGGCCGCAGATTTTGCAGTCTCAGCAGTTTTTGAAGATGTTGCTGCGTGGCATGCATATGACACCGCCGATGAACACAACCGTATTCGTAAAGAAATATTTGGTCCCTACGTGGCGACCCGGGCAGTTATTCAGTTTGAAAGCTGAGACTGTTTAGAAGCAGTCCGTGCTTCCCATTTGTTTGCAATTAGCCAGGCAACGACAACGATTGTCCATCCTGCTATTCCGTCAATGATGTAGTGCTCGCCGAAATATACGAGCGATGCCAACATGGCGATGGGAAATGAAAGTGCCGCGATTCGAATCCACGGGCGACAGTTGCGGGGGATCCACAAGGCAACCAGAAGCGCCATTGCAGAGTGCAGTGATGGCATGGGTGCAACTGCGTTGAGTACACCCGCGCCTCTATCAATAGTTTTTGAAACAGTTTTGAGATGGAGTCTCCACCAACCTCTGCTAGTGATGCGTGTGATCGGCGGTAGGTAACCCTCTTTGGAGGCCATCCATGGCGGTGCTGCAGGGAATAGAAGAAAGATAAAAACTGAAATCCCTAATGTCAAAGTGAATCGACGCACGTAATGCAGCCACGATGTTCTGTTTCGAATTCGCAGGAAGACCAGCGGCAGAACTGGCAGAACAAAATGAGTCATGTAAATGACTGAGCCAATGACGTCATACCAACGAATGATTCCAGGAGTATAAAAACGACGCTGCATTCCGGATATTGGTTCACGACCAAAGGTGATGAAACTATCGATATCTCGCAGCAATGTGTAGTTAATGCCTGTTCCTAATTGGTCGGCACTGCCTCTGCTGTAGTCGTACACCATGTACATCAGTGCAAGAAGCGCCCAGTCTCGCAACAAAAGAGTGATGTCGTCGCGTGTGCGACCAAGAGATGCGCAAACAAACGCACCAAGCATCCATAAGAGAACAGCAATGCGGTCAACGGGAATACCGTTAGCGACAAGGCTCCACAAAAATACTGCAGCGTAGGTGAGAAGTGCGTACGGACGAATTAAACCAAGGGTCTTCTCGGTTTCGGGCATGCGTAGAAGCTATTTGCTCGTTGATTCGAGTGCGCGGCGCACCAACACCTCTGCAAGGTGGACGCGGTATTGCGCACTTGCGTTGAGGTCAGATTGAGGTTCTGCTTCTGCACCAGCAAGTTTTGCTGCATCACCGATGCTTGCGCCACCAGCAATTGCTTTTGCAACGCTTGTTGCCAATACGGGAACGGATCCCATGTTGACAAGGCCTACACCAGATTCTGTGCCGCGCTTCCATGCTGCGACTCCGACAATTGCCCAGTCTTGAGCACGGCGGTTGAACTTTTGAAAGCCCCATGTTGCGCCGTTCATTTTTGGAACGCGAATCTCTGTGAGCATTTCGTCAGGTGCAAGTGCTGATTCAAGGAAGCCCTTGTAAAAATCAGCAGCTGCGATTTCGCGAGTGCCGTTCGGACCCTGCACAACGTAAGTGGCACCAAGTGCCAATGTTGTTGCTGGCAAATCAGATGCTGAGTCAGCGTGTGCAATTGAGCCACCGATGGTGCCGCGATGGCGAACCTGTGGGTCACCAACATGGCTTGCAGCAAATGACAAAAGAGGCACATGCTCGGCAAGGATTGGGGATTTTTCAACATCCATATGACGTGTGAGTGCGCCAATTGCGATGTGGTTACCCGCGTCGCGAATGTATGACAAGTCCTCAATGCGAGCGATATCAATCAGTACTGCTGGTTGTGCAAGACGCAACTTCATCAGCGGCAACAAACTGTGGCCACCAGCAAGGAACTTTGCATCTTCGCCGTACTCACTAACAAGTGAGATTGCTTCAGCGGCAGATGATGCGCGCTTGTAATCAAATGGTGCAGGAATCATTAGTGGCTCCGATTTACTTGTTGTCGGCGCATGCGAGCACCGATTTGACGATGTTGTGATATCCGGTGCAACGGCACAGGTTGCCTTCGAGACCGATGCGCACTTGTTCTTCAGTGGGCGATGGGTTCTCGTTCAAGAGTCCAATGGCTGCCATGACCATGCCTGGTGTGCAAAAACCGCACTGCAAACCGTGGTTGTCCATGAATGCTTGCTGCATAGGGTGCATAACACCATCTTTTGCGAGGCCTTCGATAGTGGTGACTGTGCCGCCGTCGGCTTGAACAGCAAGAACTGTGCAGCTCTTTACTGATTCACCGTTGAGGTGCAATGAACAAGCTCCGCAGCTTGACGTATCGCACCCAATGTTGGTACCGGTGAGGCCGAGTGTTTCGCGCACGTACTGCACGAGCAGAGTGCGTGGTTCGACATCGTTTTCGTGAGTCTTTCCGTTGACGGTGATGGTGACCTTCATGATGGATTCCTTTGTGTGTAGTTCTGTTAGTAGAGAGAGTTAGCGAGCGGACTGAATAGCAGCCCAGACTTTTTCTGCAGTTGTAGGCATGTCGATGTGCTTGACACCAAATTGCGAAACGGCATCAATAACGGCCGACTGCACTGACGGAGTGGATCCGATGGTGCCAGATTCGCCGATGCCTTTTGCTCCAATCAAGTTGACTGGCGTAGGTGTTTCCATGTGAACCACTGTGACGCTTGGAAGTTCAGCTGCCGAAATGAACGCATAATCAGCAAGGTTCGACGTGATGGGGTTGCCATCGCTGTCGTACGAGACTTCTTCAAGCAGTGCTTGTGCAACACCTTGTGCAACACCACCGTGAATTTGTCCTTCCAACAACATGGGGTTCAGTACTTTTCCGGCATCGTCACATGCAGTGTGAGCAATGTGAGTTACCTTGCCTGTTTCTACGTCAACTTCCACAATGGCTACGTGTGCACCGAAGGGGAATGTGGCGCCAGAAACATTGATGACATCAGAATGAACGAGACCGCCCGCTTGCTTTTCAGCAACAGCGAGTTCAGCCCATGTCTTTGCAACAGCTGGAGTACCTGCAACGTGGAAGCTTGCAGAATCTTTGTCGAGGACAATGTCTTCTTCGCTTGCTTCTAGCAAACGTGCAGCTACTGACTTTGCTTTGTTCACTAATTCAGCAGCAACTGCGAATACAGCGTTACCGCCCTGTTGCAATGAACGAGAACCCATTGTTCCTGTGCCGATTGGTACAAGGTCTGTGTCGCCCCACACCAATTCGATGTTCTCAATGGGGATACCTGTTTGTTCGTTAGCGAGCATTGCCCATGATGTGGCATGGCCTTGGCCGTGAGGCGAAGTACCGGTGTAGATAAGTGCATGGCCGTTGTCGAGAACTTCGACTTTTGCAGATTCGCCATTACCGACACCGCCAGTGATTTCTACGTACACGCTGACGCCAATACCGATTTGCTTTGTCGCTCCGCTATCGCGGGCTGCTTTCTGCTTTGCGCGCCAGCCTTTGTAATCAGCAGCAACAAGTGCCTTATCAAGAGACGTCTCGTAGTCGCCTACGTCGTATGTCTGGCCAACAACAGTGGTGTGTGGTGTGAGGAACTTAGGAATGAGGTTCTTACGACGCACTTCCACGGCATCCATGCCAATTTCTAATGCAAACATGTCCATTGCACGTTCAATAGCGGCAGTAGCTTCAGGTCGACCTGCGCCACGGTATGCCACTGTTGGTGTGGTGTTTGTAACAACTGAAGTTGTACGGCATTCAATGTTTGGAATTGCATACACACCCGACGACATTGGTCGTGTCATGAACGGAGCAAGGATTGTTCCCATGTCTACCCAGCCGCCTGAGTCTTGAATAGCCCACAGTTGGTAGTGCGTAACTGTGCCGTCGCGCTTTCCGCCGATAGTGACGTATTGCAATTGAGCGCGACCATGACCAAGACCGACCATTGATTCGCTGCGTGTTTCACGCCAACGCACTGCTTTGCCAACGCGCTTTGCGATAACACCGAGGAGAAGTTCTTCAGGGTATGCGCCGATCTTTGCGCCAAAGCCTCCACCAACATCTGGTGTCTTGACATGAACCATGCTCTCTTCAACTCCGTTAGCCGCAGCAAGCGGTGCAACGGCACCTTGTGCATGTTGAGTTGAAAGCCATTCGGTGAGGCGACCATCTTTGCCCCACGCTGCAGCAGCACCGCGCACTTCAAGTGGGCACGGAGCAACGCGCTGGTTTAAGTAACGACCTTTAACAACTACTTCGCAATCTGCAAAGTACGCATCGCCCGTATTGTCTGGTAATCCGAGCACCATGGAATCAAACACCACGTTGCTTCCACATGCGTCGTACAACAACGTTGTGCTTGCCATGGCTTCTTCGAGATCGATGAGCGCTGGAAGAACGTCGTAATCGATGATGACTGCATCAATTGCGTCTTCGCCCTGTTCGCGCGTGTTGCTAACAATGGCAACGATGGGCTCGCCAACAAAACGAACCTTGTCTGTTGCAAGAAGGGTGCGCGTAGCTGCTGGGTTGTACGCAGATGGGACTGGCTCAAGCCCAAGATCTTTACCGGTCAAGACCGCAACGATGCCTGGCATTGACTTCGCGTCAGAGGTGTCGATTGAAGTGATGATTCCGTGTGCAACGGAGCTACGAACGTACGTGACATGCAGCGCACCAACAAGTGCAGGCTCAGTCAGCAGGTCATCAACGTAGACGCCACCAGTTGTGAGAAATTTTGGATCTTCTTTACGAAGGACCCTGTTTCCGAGAATGCTTCCAGCCATTTCAAAACCCCCATAGTCGGCGCGATAGTAGAAAGAACACTATCTAGTTGAAATGGGTGGGCTCGCATGGAGCCAGTGAAGTTTTGCGTCAGGGCGCAAGTGGGGCGAGAGGCGCAGCTGAGTTAGTGGTATCGGCTGATCGCACAGTCAAAATGTCGGTCACCAGGGTGTATGGCCACGTGGCGGGGAGATCTGTTGGCAATTTCGGCATGGGAACGAGCGAAAGGCGTTGCTCGCCGGGAAGGACATAGCCCAATTGAGCTCGCGCGGCGTTGCGGATGCCTTCTGGGGTCTGCAATGCATTGACTTCGGTTTGAAGTTGCTCATTGGCATCAGCCAAGGAATTGAACTCTGAACTTTTCTGAGCAATGGCCGAACGCTGGGTAACAAAATCCATGAGAGGGAAGAAGAACAGTGAGGTGCCTGCTGCAACTACCACGACGCCAAGAGCAAGCCGAGACCCTAACCATGCAACACGACGTGCACGGTGGTTCTGTGCAATGCGTTGGGTAAGAGAAATAGCCACGGCTCTATTGTGGCGTGAATCACGGGGTCAACCGTGGCACACGAACAGATGTTCGTTATTTGAGTGGCGCTAAGGCCTGATGGCCACGAAATCGCGCGGTGTCTCCGAGTAGTTCCTCAATGCGCAAGAGCTGGTTGTATTTCGCCACGCGATCGCTGCGTGCTGGCGCACCTGTCTTGATTTGTCCGCAATTAGTAGCGACAGCGAGATCAGCAATAGTGGAATCTTCAGTTTCACCGCTGCGATGACTCATCACGCTTGTGTAGGAATGACGTGTCGCTAATTCAACTGTGTCGAGAGTTTCGCTCAGTGTTCCGATTTGGTTGACCTTGATAAGAACACTGTTTGCTACCGACTGATCAATTCCCATTTGCAGGCGACGAGTGTTTGTAACAAAGAGATCATCGCCAACAAGTTGAATACGTGACCCGAGAGCTGCAGTGAGTTGAGCCCAGCCGGTCCAGTCATTTTCTGCCATTCCGTCTTCGATGCTGATGATGGGGTAGCGATCAACAAGAGCTGTCCACCACTCAACCATCTGTGGAGCTGACAACACTTTGCCTTCACCGGTGAGGTGATATGCGCCATCGCGATACAGCTCGCTCATTGCTGGGTCGAGTGCAATTGCAATGTCGGTACCAGGCGCAAAGCCGGCTTTTTCAATTGCTTCTACAAGGATTCCAACTGCAGCTTCGTTGCTAGACAAATTGGGCGCAAAGCCTCCCTCGTCACCAACTGCAGTAGAAAGGCCGCGGTCAGCAAGAACTTTTTTCAGAGTGTGATATGTCTCGACACCCCAGCGAACTGCTTCGCGGAAACTAGGTGCGCCGACTGGCATGATCATGAATTCTTGAAGGTCGACGTTGTTGTCTGCGTGTGCACCACCATTGATGACATTCATCATGGGCACTGGCAACACGTGTGCGTGTGGACCACCAATTGCCCGATACAACGGAAGTTCTAGTTCGCTTGCTGCGGCATGAGCGACTGACATGCTGACGCCGAGCATTGCGTTTGCTCCTAAGCGTGATTTGTTCTCTGTGCCATCAAGTTCAATGAGCGCATTGTCGAGGGCCCGCTGGTTGGTGGCATCCATGCCGATGACAACTTGTGCAATGTGGTTGTTGACATTTTCAACAGCGCGCAATACGCCTTTACCCATGTAACGAGATCCACCGTCACGCAGTTCCACTGCTTCATATTCTCCGGTCGAAGCACCTGAGGGCACGATGGCGCGACCTGTTGCACCACTGTCAAGCACGACTTCCACTTCGACTGTGGGGTTTCCGCGGGAATCTAAAACTTCGCGGCCGATTACTTCGACGATTTCACTCATAGGTAGAACGCTAGTGAGTTGGATGGGTCTTGACCACTTCCCATAACTCATCAAGTTCTGAGGCAGATAATGAAGCCAACTCACGGCCCTGACTGGCTGCGAGTCGCGTGACGCCCTCGACTCGTGAGCGGAAAGTGAAGACGGCGGACCGCAGTGCGCTTTCGGGGTCAACATCAAGATGGCGGGCAACATTGACCACGGCAAAAAAGAGATCGCCGACTTCGGCCATTGTGGACTCTGGGTCACCGCTGGCGATGGCATTGCGCACCTCAGTGAGTTCTTCTGTCACTTTTGCCAGAGGCCCTTCGGAATCATTCCAATCAAACCCGACCCGTGATGCACGTTGCTGTACTTTGGCGGCAAACGACAAAGCGGGTGCTGCTTCTACAACGCCGTCGAATGGGCCAGAGCGTTCTGGTTTTTCTGCTTTCTTAATAGCTTCCCAATTGTTTTCAACTTCTTGAGATGATGTGACAACGACATCTGAAAAAACATGAGGGTGCCGAGACACCAATTTGTCGTGCACTGTGCGCGCGACATCAGCCATTGTGAACCGGCCTTGTTCTTCAGCAATCGCTGCGTGAAGTTCGACTTGATACAACAAGTCGCCGAGTTCTTCAATGAGGTCAGTATCTGTTGTCGAATTCGATTCATCGAGTCGTGAAATCGCATCAACGACTTCGTACGTTTCTTCGATGAGGTAACGAACGAGTGATTGATGGGTCTGTTCATTGTCCCACGGGCATTCCTTGCGCAATGTGCGAGCAAGTTCGTGAAATTGCGCCATCTCTTGTGCGACAGGAGTAGAGAGGTGAGGGATGTAGAGCGATGTCAAGTGGTCTGCATCAAGTGTGCGATCCATGTTGCTCCAGGTTGTGCGCGCAACTTGTTCGTCTGCAAGACCTAGATGATGAAGGAGAATTACTTCAGTGTCAGGATCTGGATCATCAACAGAAAGTTTGATATCAGATAACACCCAGTTGGCATGAGTGTGTGCAACCAGCATTGGGCCTGAAATTCCGGCTGCTGCTTCGGCAAAGACGTGACCATCAATGAGGCGGACACCAGTTTCTATTGGGTCAATATTCAGTGCTCGCCAGACATCTTCGAGAAAAGAGACGGCAGGAAGAATGACAAGGTCGATGTCGTTTCGGTCTCGTAGATGGGCTACTGATTTTTCAAGAACAGTGGGCGAACCAGGAACTGCGTACAACACTTCGCCATGCTGCACGGCTGCAGCAACCAAAGTTGTCGCTATCTCTCGGTAGACGTCGTCAAATGAAGGTGCTTTGTCGTACAAGTGATCAAACGATTGCGCCTCTTGCACCAGGTGAGTTGAAGGATGATGAATGGTGCGCACAAAGCGCTGTGGAATATTGGTGATTGCAGTCAGTGTGTCGGAAGTGATCAGCCCGGGA